>NZ_JAKWFH010000035.1:0-83445 GCF_029522185.1 Burkholderia sp. IO2
CCTGGACCTCGGTCGGCGTCATCGGCCCCTTGACCAGTTGGTCCAGCAGTTCCTTGGGCAGTTCAGGCAGCGGCCCGCGGGCCGCGGCCTGACGCGCTACAGTTTGCCTTTTCTTCTTCATTGGCATTTCCATGACTTTTACACCTCATGATATGCCTCGCCCACGAAATCACGGATAGGTCCGAACGAGGTGTCCAGCGGCGTCGCGACCGCCAACGTCAACGCTCGATCCGGAATGGTTTCGTCTTCGCCTGAGGCGTATCCACTGTAACAGCCCCGGCCTGCCCCTTCGGTAGGGCCAACTGCCACTTTTCCCCTATTGGTCCGGATATGTGACAGCCTGAAATGCTTCATGTGCGTCCTTGGCGATGAATCCCGGTGCACGCCCAAAAACAACGCTAATCCCACCCACTAATACCGCTCCGATGCTCACCGCTTCGTTGACCTTGCGTTGGAGAGCCACCACCGTTTCACCCGCGGTTTTGGTCGGACCGCCACTCAACACCTCGTATCGCATTCTTTACGCTCCTTGTCCTAAGGGTCACACTCGGTCAATCGACGCCAGCGAAGAAGAAGTATCCCAGTGGGTCGAACCACGATGAAATATTTTTGATAAAAAATCCATATGATTCAAAGACGACGGATACCTCGAATCCGAGAGCGTATCGGATACTCGCAAGAAATGACTCCCCTTCAGCACACCGCCCATCCGCGTGCTGTTTAGCAAAATCGACGAAAAACATGTCATCGAACACTCATGTTTCCGGCAGGTTTTAAAATCCGGCGAAATTCCTTGATAAATACAAACATAATCATGCACTTGGACTGAAACGCCGCTCGTTTTCACCGAACCTGCACCAACCCTTCCCCCGGCCACACTTTCCGCAAGAATCATTACAAAAAATTACCAACCAATACCGATTTAAGAATACGATAGCGCACCGATTAATTCTTACGTTTTCCCGACACCCCAGCCATCCGCGGCGCGCGAGAAGCGGCATGCACGCGGATCGCCACGCACCCGCCCGGATCGCCGCCGGCCGGCTGGACCGCCGTTCGCGACTGGATCGCCTTTCAACCCGGAGCCCACCCATGCCAACGAACACGCCCGTCAACAGCAGCGCGAACGCGAACAGCCTGATGCAACAGGCAGCGCAGTCGATCATCAACGGCTCGACCGGCAATCCGGCGATGGACGTCGGCGCGCTCGTCAAGACGCTGGTGAACGCGAAAACAGCTGGCCGGGTCGCGACGCTGGCCGCTTCGCAAGCGAGCGGCAACACGCGGATTTCCGCGTTCGGCGCGTTGTCGTCGGCGCTCGGCGCGCTCGAGGCGGGCCTGACGTCGCTGAAGAACGGCGCACTGCAGTCGACGTTCAATGCCGTCGCGAGCGGCAAGGGGTTGACCGCGACGGCGGGCGCGGGCGCGGTGGCCGGCACCTACACGGTCGGCGTCACGCAGATCGCGACCGCGCAGGCGCTGTCGTCCGCGGGCTTCAACGGCAGCAAGGCGCTCGGCACCGGCACGCTGACGCTGTCGCTCGGCAGCCAGTCGTTCAAGGTCGAGGTCGGCAGCACCAACAACACGCTGGCGGGCATCGCGGCGGCGATCAACGGCGCGTCGGGCAACCCGGGAATCAGCGCGACGGTCATCAACGGCACGGACGGCGCGCACCTCGTGCTCGCGTCGTCGAAGACGGGCTCGGCGAACGCGATCAGCGTCGCCGTGGCCAACGTTGCCAACGACAGCGGCCTGTCGAACCTCGGCGTCACGTCGACGGCCGATCCGTCGGGTGGCGCGTCGAAGATCGATTCGGCAAACGGCGCGGCCGCCTGGCGGCAGAGCGCGGTCGCGCAGGATGCGAAATTCACGCTCAACGGGATCGCATCGACCAGCGCGAGCAACACGGTGTCGGGCGTGCTGACCGGCATCACGCTGAACCTGTCGGCGGCCGCGGTCAGCGCGACCGATACGCAGACGCTGACGGTCAGCACCGACACGAAATCGCAGGCCGCCACGATCACGAATTTCGTGAGCCTGTACAACACGGTCGTCAAGACGATGGGCGCACTGTCGAGCTACACGGCCGGCGCCAGCTCGCAAGGCGCGCTGATCGGCGATTCGACGCTGAACACGATCCGCAACGCGCTGGCGTCGATCGTCGCGCGCGGCGTCGACGGCGGCGGCGCCACCGAAAAGGGCAACGGACACGTGAACCTGTTGTCGATCGGCATCAAGCTCGAGCGGGACGGCACGCTGAACGTCGACAGCGCAAAGCTCGATAGCGCGCTATCCGCCAATCCGTCGGGCGTCGCGCGCCTGTTCAATCCGGAGAACGGGATCGGCACGCGCCTGGCCGACCAGATCACGCAGTTCACGAAGAAGAACGGAATGATCGACGTGCGCACGACCGCGCTGAACGCCGATCTGAAACGTGTCGCGCAGCAGCAGTCGGATCTGTCCGACTATGCAGCGCAATTGACCAAGCAGTATCAGGCCCAGTTCACCGCGCTCAATACGCTGATGACCCGGATGAATACCAACTCGCAATACCTGACGCGATTGTTTGGTGGTGCGAACAGTAACGGTACGCTGTCCAAGAGGTGAACGGCCGGGTCGCGGTACGCGCGGCCCCGCAGACGTCGCCCATGCCCGGCAGCGCGCCAGCGCCCGCCGGATCGACGTCACCGCGGCCGGCAGCCGGCCCGCAATTGTCCTCGACGCAGGCGCGCGTCAGCCGAGACCTTCGACGCGATCGGCGAACCAATCGATTGCGCGCGACACCTGACGCCCGAAATAGCCGGGCCGTTCGTGCTCGTACGCACGCAGCAGCGACGTGCATTCGCGCTCGGCCCAGCGCCACACCGGGCCCTGCTTCGCAAATACCGGATGGTCGCGCAACTCGGCAGGTACCGCGTGCTCATCCTCCCAGCCCCAGAAATAGGCCTGGTAGGCACGGGCGAACGGCATGCCCAGCTGTTGCGCGACGGTCTCGTCATGGCGCAGCGTGAAGTCGACGATCTCCTTGCGCGTGCGGCCGCTCACGCCGTCGTGGCGCGCCTCGATCCAGCAGTGATACCGCGCGAGTTGCGACAGATGCCGCGCGGTGCGGCGCCGCTCGCGCGTCGTGCACAGCGCGTACAGGTTGCCGCCGCCGAAATCCATCACTTCACCGCCGGCGAACGGCCGATAAGACTGGCCGGTCAACAGCGTCAGCACCCGCGCGCCGACGATCGCATAGTCGGCGCAGCGCATGTAGCCGCTACGCGTCGTCGCTTCCGACACGCTCCGGTGGACGACTTCATCGATCACGGCGTGCAGCATGGGATCAACCGGCGCCGCCAGGATCGGCGGCTGGCTTGTCGTCGTCACGTGTTGCATGGGCGAATGCGGCTTCAGCGGTTCATCGGCAAAAATCACTCCGGAGCATGGTATGACGAACCGTTACAACGCACGGCCGCGGAATTGCGCAGATTTGTGTGCTTTCGTCGCCTCGCGCAAGACATGTCGACAGTTCGTCGGACACGGCAAATGCGCGGCGTGGCGGATGGACGAGACGAACGTCGACAGCGCGCTCGCGGACCGCGGGCGGTTCGAGTTCGTGATGTCGTGACTGACGGCGGGAGGGGCGCGGCGGCAGGCGTTGCCGCCATCGACGGAAGGGGATCGCAACGAGTGCGCCGCGATTGCGGCGCATCGCGCAAAGCGGCTCGTGCTTGCAGGCACCGAGCGTGCCGCCGCATGCACGGCACGCGATGCGATCACGCGCCGCGCGGCTGGCGCGGCACGCGCCCTCCGTTATGACGCGGCAATCCGCCGGCGGAAATGTTCGGTGCCGGCCACGATCTTGTCGAGCACCGCGTCGAGCGCCCAGAAGCGTTCGCGCACGTCGTAGTCGATCGCACGGCATTTGATCGACCCGAACGTACCAATCCGCTGGTGATAGAGCTTCGCGAGCGCCGGGTAGCCCAGCGCCTCCGATACCGCCGAGACGACCAGGAACGTCGACAGTTCGTCGGCCAGCGCCGGATTCGACTCGCCCCGCGTGCGCAGCCACTGGTAGAGATCGGGATGGAAATTGGTGAACACGCCGTTGAAACCGGCCGACCCGGCCTTCATCGCGTCCCAGGCAATCGCGGCGTTCGCGTTCAGGATCTTCAGCGGCGATCCTGCGGCGAGCGCGACGCGGCGCTTCACCGTCGCGAGATCGCAACTCACGTCCTTGAGCATCACGAACCGGCCCGTGTCGATGCACGCGCGCAGTTCGTCATCCGACAGAAGCCGCCGGTACGGCGCCGGACATTCGTACAGACCGAGCGGGAGATCCGACGGTAACCGCGCAAGCAGCCGGTGCAGATGGTCGAGCAATGCGGCGCTGCCCTTGCGTTGCGGATCGAGCCGGTTGGTCACGAGCACGACGCCCTGCGCGCCCGATTCGGCCGCCGCGCACAGTTCGGCGACCTGCGCATCGAGATCGTCGCTGATGTGCCCGGACGCGACGACCGGCACACGCCCGCCCACCCGTTCGACCACGAAGCGCGCGAGTGCCGCGCGTTCGGCCAGGCTCAGGAACTGCATCTCGCTCGACTGCGCGACCGCGAACAATGCGTCGGATCCGTGCGCCAGATACCATTCGATGAGCCGCTCGAGTCCGGCGTAGTCGATCGCACCGGCGTCGTCGAACGGCGTCAGCATCACCGGCACGATCCCTTCGATGGTCACGTTCGATTGCTGCGGGTGTTGCATCTGTTTCTCCTTGCTTCAATGAATGCGGATGCAGGCGGCATGCTCAAGCCGGCAACGGCCCGGGCGCGGCGTTCGCGGCCTGTTCGGGAATCGGCTTGCGCACGAGCAGCAGGTACGCCATCGCACCGGTGAACGCGATCGCGGCCGCGGTGAGCAACGCGGGCACGAACGACCACCTCTGCGCGATGATGCCGGTCAGGATCGGTGCCAGCGCACCGCCGATGAAGCCGCCGAAATTCTGGATCGCGCCGAGCGACGCGATGCGGCTCGGCGGCGCGGCCGCCGTCGCGAGCGCCCACGAGCACGCCGACGCCGCGTTGGCGAGAAAGATCACGACCGAAATGCATGCGAGCGCAACCGTATTGCTCTGCACGAGCGCGGCCGGAATCGTGAACGCGACCATCCCGAGCATCGCGGCTACGACCGCATTGCGCCGGCTCGCCACCGGCGACCGGCTGCGGCGCGTGACGAAATCCGACAGCCAGCCCGCGACCAGCGAACCGACGAACCCGCACAGGAACGGCACCGATGCGGCAAACCCCGTGCGAACCAGGCTCATGTGCCGCTCCATCGTCAGGTAGCCCGGCAGCCAGGTCAGGTAGACCCAGTTCAGGTACACGGAGCCGAAGAAGCCGATCAGCATGCCCCAGGTCGTGCCGTGCGAGAACAGGCTGCGCCATTCGACGAAGGTCAGTTTCGGCGCGGCGACGACGCTTTGCGCATCGGCATCGAGATAACCGCGTTCGGCGACGGACAGTTCCGCGCGCACCGGGTCGCGATACAGCGCGAACCACACGACGGCGACGACGAGACCGAGCGCACCGGTCACGATGAACGCCCAGCGCCAGTCGAACGAGGCGACGAGAACCGACAGCAGCAGCGGCGCAAGCGCGGTACCGAGCGGCGACGCGGCATTGAAAATGCCGGTCGGCGTGCCGCGCGCGCGCAGCGGAAACCAGTTGCTCACCACGCGCGCGGCCGACGGGAATTGCGGCGCCTCGCCGATGCCGAGCACGATGCGCGCGACGATGAACCAGCCGAAGGTGGACACGATGCCGCCCGCCGCCTGCGCGAACGACCAGACGATCAGCCCGACGCCGAGCAGCCGGCGCGGGCCGATGCGGTCGACCAGCCCGCCGACCGGAAACTGGCACAGCGCATAGCTCCACGAGAAGGCCGACAGCAGCAGCCCCATCTGCGCGAGCGACAGGCCGAGATCGCCGCGGATCGCCGAACTCGCGACGGCCAGCGTGCCGCGATCGAGATAGTTGACGATCCCGCTCGCCATCAACAGCGCGAGCGCGATGCGTTGACCGCGCCGAATCCGTGGCGGCGCGTGCGGAACAGGTGGGTTGTCGTTCATGTCGATTGTCTCCATGTCACTGGTTTCGGCCGGGTTCGGCCGTTCCGTCGCATGCGGAATTCAGCTCTCCATACGGTCGACTTCGTCGCGCGTCGGAATCGACGTCTGCGCGCCGTGGCGCGTGACGCTGATCGCGGCCGCACGCTGGCCGAAGCCGATCGCGTCGTCCATCGACGCGCCGCCGGCTCGCGCGGCCGCGAACCCGCCGACGAACGTGTCGCCGGCCGCGGTCGTATCGACGGCCGCCACCGCGATCGCCGGATGGCGGCCGCTGCCTGCGCTGCCGCGCCAGCAGACGCCGCGCGCGCCGAGCGTGACGAGCACGTTGCCGACGCCCTTCGCGCACAGCGCCTCGGCGGCGCGCGCGGCCGACGCGTCGTCGCCGACCGCGATGCCGGTCAGCGACTCGGCCTCGGTTTCGTTGACGACCAGATAGTCGACCCGCGCCAGCAACGCATCGAAGAGCGGCCGTGCGGGGGCGGGATTCAGCAGCACCTGCGTGTGGTGCGCGCTTGCACAGGCAATCGCGCACGCCACGGTGGCGACCGGCACCTCGAGCTGACACACGAGCAGCGCGGCCCCGGCGATCGCGTCGCGCGCCGCATCGATCCGGTCGGCATCGACGCATGCATTCGCGCCGGGCACGACGACGATGCTGTTCGCGCCGTCGTCGTCGACCGTGATCGTCGCGACCCCGGTCGCCGTGCCGCCGATCCGGTGCAGGTGCGTCACGTCGATGCGCTCTGCCGCCAGCGCGCCGTGCAGGCGCGCACCGAACGCGTCGTCGCCGACGCAACCGATCATCGTGACCGATGCACCGAGGCGCGCGGCCGCGACCGCCTGGTTCGCGCCCTTGCCGCCGTGGACAGTCTCGAACGTCGTGCCGAGCAGCGTTTCGCCCGGCACCGGCAGGCGCGGCGCGCGCGTGACGAGGTCGATGTTGACGCTGCCGACGACGGCGATACGCGGTGACGTGGTGTCGCTCATACTCGAATGTAATCGCTTACATTTAAAGCCGACAAAATGGCCGGACAGGCCATCGCCTCTGAAAATTCCGCGATGCGGGTGAAATCCATGTCTGACATAATATGGAGCAGCAACAAGATAGCGCTTACATTCTCACAGGATCGAATGGAGATGCAAGCGGGACCACCATGAATCGAGGGTAAACAATGACGCGACTGGCAACGCACCGCGCCGGCAGGCCCATGCCGCCGGGAGACCGCCGATGAGCTCGCCCCCGTCCCGCGGTGGCGCGTCGCGGGCACGCCGCGGCAGCGGCCGCTCGGTACTCGGCGACGTCGCGAAACTGGCCGGCGTGTCGACCGCGACCGTCTCGCGCGTGTACAACGATCCCGGCAAGGTCTCGGCCGACGTGCAACAGCGCGTGCGCGACGCGGCGCTCGCGCTGAACTGGATTCCGAATGCGGCCGGCCGCGCGCTGGCGTCCACGCGCACCCACATCACCGGCGCGATCATCCCGACGCTGGACGACCAGGTGTTCGCATCGCAGGTCGCCGGCATGCAGACGGTCATGGCCGAGCACGGCATCACGCTGTTCCTCGGTTGCTCGAACTACGACCCCGCGCAGGCGCTCTCGCAGGTGCGCGCGATGCTGTCGCGCGGCGTGGAGGCCGTGTCGCTGGTCGGCGAAGCGTATCCGCCGGAACTGTTCGAACTCCTGGCGATGCATCGCGTACCGTACGTCGTCACGTATGCGTATCGCGACGACAGCCCGCACTGCTGCATCGGCTTCGACAACCGCGCGGCATTCGCGCGGCTCACCGCCCATCTGCTCGACCTCGGCCACCGCGATTTCGCGATCATCATGCAGCCGTCGACGGACAACGACCGCGTCCAGGCTCGCCTGCGCGGCATTCACGACACGCTTGCCGCGCATGGGCTCGCGGTGCGCCCCGTGCATCAGCACGAAGGCGCGGCCACGATCGCGTTCGGGCGGGCGAGCCTGCGTGCGATCGTCGGCTGCGACGCGGCGACGCGGCCGACCGCGGCGATCTGCGGCAACGACGCGCTCGCGCTCGGCGCGTTGCTCGAAGCACAGGCGCTCGGCATCGACGTGCCTGCGCAGTTGTCGATCACCGGATTCGACGACATCGCGCTCGCGCGCGAGATCCAGCCGCCGCTGACGACGATGTGGGTCGACACCGACGCGATCGGGCGCCAGGCCGCGCATGCGTTGCTCGATGCGCTCGAGAACGGCGCTACGGGGCCCGGCCATGCGGTCCAGCCCGAGTTGCGCATCCGGGCATCCGCGGCGGCGCCGGCGCAGACCCGCACGCGTGCGGCACGCAAGAAATAGCGAAGCAGCGCGTGCTTACTGCATCACGTCGATCGGCAGTGTCTTGTCGAGACGGTCGTGCCACGCGTTGATCGTCTTCGGCACGGTTTTCTTCCACGCCGGCACGTTCGAGTAATAACGCATCCGGACGTTGTTCTTCGCATCGAACACCAGCAGCCCGATCCACAGATCGGTGCCGCGGCGCATCACGATCGCCGCGTTCGTCGTCGCGATGCCGCGCACCCAGTACGACGTCACCTGTGCGTTGAGGCCGTCGAGATCCTTTTCGTCCGCGCTGAGATTGACCACGTCGACGAGCGTCTGATAGTCGGCGCCGAGCAGCTTGTGCGCGGTCGCGTTCTGCTGTGCATCGGCGACGACCTTGAGGCTCAGCAGGTCGGCAGGCGGCTTTGACTGCGACTGCGCGGCGGTCACGTAGTCGCCTGCGTACATGACGCCCATGCCTGCGCCGCAATCGATATCGGCACCCTGCTGCGTGACGCGGATGCGTCCGCCCTTCCGGTCGAAATCGAGCCGGCACTTGTCCCGGCGATAGGTGCCGCTGTCGCCGTGAAGCACGATGTCACCGTCGAGCCCGCCATCGTGCGCGCCGTTGTTGGCGCTCAACGCGAAATGCAGGCGCGGCGCTGTGCCGGTGAACGTCAGCACACCGCCGAACGATGGGTTGTCGCTGTCGAGATACCACGTCTGCTGCCAGCGATCGGCCGCGAGCGGCGTGCCGTTCAGGCTCGCAAGCCGTTCGCGATAACGGTCGCGCAGGCACGGCGCATCACCGCCGCACTGGTCGCGCTGCTTGAGCCACTTCAATTGCGCCTGCTTCAGCGCGGCCGTATCGCCGCCCTGCGCGAGCGCCCGCTTCCACGCCGTCGACAGCTCGCCGTCGAGCTTCGACAGCGCGGGGTTCGCACAGATCGTCTTCTCGGTGGGCGACGCGGCCTTCGCGCAGTCGAAGCCGGCCGCATGCGCGGCGACCGGCAGCAGCATCAGCAGTGCGGCCGCCGCGGCGGATGGCCAGTGCGGACGCTGCGTTTCACATGCGGGAATCGCGACTTGCCCGCGCACATTCGATCGGTTGTGGATGGTCATCGGCTTGATCGTCGCTGGGTCGCGCGCCCGTAGAAGCTACCGGTGCGCGACATTCGAGGTAAAAACACCCGGCCCGGCATGCAGCGCATGCGGCCGCCCCGCCGAAGCGTAACCCGAATGCGCGACGCCGATCAATCGACGTTCGATGCCGTCGCAACCGCTTCGTCAGCCACGCCGCAGTGCGCGATGCCGTCGCGCAACGCCGCTTCCGTCGCGGAGTCGATGAACCCGATGAACACCATCACGCCGTCGCCGTCGCGTGCGGTCAAGCCTTCGTCTTCCAGCGACGAAAACCGGATGCGCCGCGCGGCGACCTGACACGCGCGCGTGGCGATCGCCCCGTCTGCATCGGCCACGCGCACGATGCCCTTCGCGCGCAGGATCGTGCGTGGCAACGCCTTCAGCCATGCGCGCAGTCGCGCCTTGTCGAGCACGGCCCGCACGGTGACGGTGAGACTCGCGAACGCCGGCATCGCGTGATGCCCGATCGCCCGGTGCGAACGCGCGAGGTCGGTCGTCGCGCGACGATCGGGCACGGCCCCATCGAACAGCAACGCGAGCGGAATCTCGCCATGTCGTGCCGCAACGACGATGTCGGTCGACGCATGGGCGCGCACGTCGTCGAGCACCGCATCGCGCCGCTCGGGCGCCACGAGATCGAGCTTGGTCACGATGATCGCGCCCGCGCCGTCGAGCTGGCGCTGCGCCATCGCGCCGACCAGCGGGTCGGCCAGCGTGTCGCGCCACGCGAGCGCGTCGGCGACGACGAGCACCGACGTCAGCCGGAACGCACCGTTCAGCAGTCCGATCTGTGCGATCTTCGCGGGATCCGCCACGCCGCTCGCTTCGACGAGCAGCAGGTCGGGCTGCACGTCGCGCGTCGCGACGCGCGTCAGCGCATCGACGAGCGCGCCGCCGATCGTGCAGCAGATGCAGCCGTTGTCGAGTTCGATCACGTCGTCGCCGCGGGCTCGCACGAGACGCGCGTCGATGTTCACCGCACCGAAATCGTTGACGAGCACCGCGATGCGCCGGCCGTGCGGCGCCTGCAGGATCGCGTTGACGACCGTCGTCTTGCCCGCGCCGAGATAACCGCCGATCACCGCGAGGTCGATCGGCGTACGTGCAGTCACCCCGGCTGCATCGGCGTGCGCACTCATCGCGGCGACCGGAACACGCGTCCGCCGAGCACGGTGCCCCACACCGCGAGTTCCTTGAGGCGGGCGGGCGCGCACACCGACGGATCGTCGTCGAGCACCGCGAAATCCGCGAACTTGCCGACCTCGATGCTGCCGACGAGATGATCCATCCGCAACGTATAAGCCGCGCCGAGCGTGATCGCATGCAGCGCGTCGTCCACCGACAGCCGTTCGCCTTCTCCGAGCACGCGCCCGGACGCCGTCTCGCGCTGCACCGCGCACCACGCGGTGAACAGCGGGTTCAGCGGCGTGATCGGCGCATCCGAGTGCAGCGCGAACGGAATGCCGAGCCGCCGCGCGGAGCCGGCCGCGTCCATCCGGTTCGCGCGATCGGGGCCGATGGTCTGGCTGTAGTGCGCGTCGCCCCAGTAGTACAGGTGATTCGCGAAGAAGTTCACGCACATCCCGAGTGCACGCACGCGCTTGAGCTGCGCGGCGTCCGCCATCTGGCAATGCTGCAGCGTATGGCGATGGTCGGGGCGCGGATGGCGGGCGAGCAGCGTCGTCATCGCATCGAGCACGACGTCGGTCGCCTCGTCGCCGTTGGTGTGCACGTGCAGTTGCAGCCCGGCGCGATGAAACGGCTCGAACACGTCGACGAGCTGCGCGGGCGGGATCAGCCACAGCCCGTTCGGTTGCCCGCCCGCGTAGCCGGGCCAGCGCACGCGCGCGGTGAAGCCCTGGATCGAGCCGTCGACGATGAACTTCACCGGCCCGACATGCAGCTTGTCGGTGTTGCGTTCGATCTCCGCGAGCACGCTGTCGACGGAGCGCGCCGGATTGCGCTGCGGCGCGAACGCCGGCACGATCCGCACCGGGTAGTCGGGATCGGCGGTCACCTCGTGCAGCGTGCGATTGCCGTCGGGCGACAGGTCGTTGACGAGATCCGTGGCCGTCGTCACGCCCGCGAGCTGCGCGACGCGCCCGAAATTCCAGACCGCGTGCGGCTTCTCGCTCGCGGAAATCGCGAGCTTGCCGCCGATCGTCTGATACACCGGCAGCATCGCCGCGAACTCCTGCAGCTCGCCGGTCGGGCGACCGTCGGCGTCGCGCGACACGCCATCGATGTCGGTATCCTCGTCGATGCCCGCACGCGCGAGCATCGCGCCGTTCACGTTCATCAGGTGCACACTCGCATGCAGGATCGCGATCGGCCGTGCCGCCGACACGCGATCGAGTTCGCGCACCGTCAGCCGCGCGGTACCGAAGAAGATCGGATCGAAACCCCATGCGAGCAGCGGACCGTCGTCGGTGATCGCGCGTTCGGCTTCCATGAGCCGGTCGAGCACCGCGTCGAGCGAGCGCAGGCCCGGCCACAGCGTGCCGTCGGGGCCGCGCCGGTCGTAGTAGCCGACGTACACGGCGTCCCACATCGCGCCTTCCATCAAATGACAGTGCCCTTCGACGAGCCCCGGCATCAGCACCTTGTCGCGCAGCGTGTCGTCCGCCGCGCAGGCGCCGAAGCGCGTGGGCCATGCAGCCGCGTCGGCGGCGTCGCCGACCGCGAGAATGCGACCGTCGCGCACGGCGACGTGCGTGGCCGACGGTTGCGCCGGGTTCATCGTCAGGATGCGGCGCGCCGTGAAGATCGTCACGGGCGCGGCCGAAGTTGCGAATGCGTGCATGGGGCGCGTTTCTCCTTTGCGTCAGGATACGGCGTATTGCTTGACGGGGCGGCCATGCAGCATCGCATGCACGGCCACGACGACGAGCACGTTGACGACGAGACACACGAGCCCGAGGTTGATGCCGCCGAAATCGACATGGAACACGTAGAACACCATCGCGAGCACCTGGCTGCAGATCATCCCGGCGCCCACCGCGACCGGCCGCATCTGGCGCCGCGCGAGCAGGATCAGCACGCCCGGCAGGAACTGCGTGACGCCGTAGTACGTGGTGTTGATCAGCGTGAGCATCAGGTTCGGCGTGAGCAGCGTGGTCGCGATCGACAGCAGCAGGTAGCCGACGATCACGTATTTCGCCGCGCGCTTCTGGCGCGACTCGGGCAGGTTCGGCATCAGGTTGCGCGTGACGATCGGCCCGATCGCGAGGCAGATGCCGGCCAGCACCAGCAATCCCGACAGCGCGGCGCCGGCCGCGACGAGGCCGATCAGCCAGCCGGGCAACAGGTGCGTGACGGCCGCGAAGAACGCGTCGTTCGGCGATGCGAGCGTCAGGTTCGCGGTGATCGCGTAGTACGACGCGATCACGAGGAACGGATACATCAGCATGTACAGCGGCATCACGACCTGCGTGCGCCGGATCGCGTTCGGCCCGCGCGCGGTGAAGAAATTCTGCGCGGCGAACGGCATCAGGTAGAAACCGAGCGACTGGAACAGCATCGTGCTCATCGAGAAGCGCAGCTGCGAGCCGCTCATCGTGTTGCTGACCTGCCGGCTCGCGGCGTCGAACACCGGATGCACGCCGCCGACCTGCCACGCGACGGCGATGCCCGTCACGACGATCGCGAGCAGCATCAGGATGTCCTTCAGGATCGCGATATAGGCCGACGCGCGCACGCCGGAAATCGCGATGTACGTGAACGCGAGCGCCGCGCACACGAGGATCAGGTACAGCGGCTCGACGTGCCAGCCGAGCCCCTTGAGCGCCGCGACGAGCCCCGTGAACTGCAGTTGCCCCCACGGAATCAGGAACAGGATCGATGCGCACGCAACCACTAGTTCGAGCCCGTGGCTGCGATAGTGGCCCTTGAACAGATCGGGCAGCGTGATCGCGTTGTGGCGCTTGCCGGCCTCCCAGATCTTCGGGCCGACGAAATACCCGATCGGGTAGGCCAGCAGGATGTAGCCGAGGAACCACACGCCGTAGGTCGGGCCTTTCGCGTAGATGCCGCCGGGGAAGCCGACCATCGTGCCGATGCTGTAGATCTCGCCGGCGGTCAGGAAGAACACGAGCGCCGTGCCGAACTGGCGCGACGCGACGAAGAAGTCATGCACGCTCTGCTGGCCGCGGCCGCGGCCGGATCGAACGGCGAGATAGAGCGACAGCGCGATCAGCGCGGCGAAGACGACCGTTGACATGCGCACCTCTGCGAAAGGACGGAAAGCACGGGGTTCGCCGGAAAGCGCGGGGAGCGGCCGGCGGACCGCGACACGACGAGCGCTACGCTGCGCCGCCCGCGCGGCGGTCGAACAGCATCCAGCATGCGAACAGGCAGCCGGACGTCAGCACGAACCACGCGAAGATCCACATGAAGATGAACGGCACGCCCAGCACGTAGCGATCCTGCGCGGCCACCCACGGCAGCACGCCCATCACGCCGAGATACGGAATACCGATGCCGATCAGATACCTGAGCATGCGTGTCTCCTCGAATGCGGGTTCGTACGGAAAGCCGGTGCGCGGACGCGGCAGGCGGCGCCTGCGCGACATCCGGCGGCGAACCCAGTATTCGAAGACAAAAAGGCGGGCGATAGTGCCAGACGCGGGCAATCGCTTGGGCCAGCGACGGGCCGCCGGCGCGGCGCGGGAGCGATCGGCGGCACACCGCCACGGCAGGCCACCTCGTCCGGTGCGAGCCGCCGCGACGACGTCAGCCGTCGAACGGCACCCGTTCGTAGCTCGTGCTCCGGCCGCCGGACGACGAGCGACGCAGCATGCCGCGCTCGACGAGCTCCGTGATGTCGCGCAGCGCCGTGTCTTGCGAACATTTCGCGAGGGCGGCCCACTTGGTGGTCGTCAGCTTCCCTTCGAAGCCGTCGAGCAGGCGATTCATGACCTTGATCTGGCGTTCGTTCATCGCGACGCCGGCGTATCGCTGCCAGAAACGCGCCTTGATCAGCACCGCGTCGAGCGTCGTGTGCGCGTGATCGATGGCCCGGCCCAGCGTATTCAGAAACCACGCGAGCCACTCGGTGACGTCGAGCGAGCCGCGCTGGGTACGCTCCAGCACGTCGTAATACGCATTGCGCTCGCGCTGGATCTGCGCGGACAGGCTGTAGAAACGCTGCGGACTCCGATCGGCGCGCGCCAGGACCAGATCGCCGAGCGCACGCGCGATACGACCGTTGCCGTCGTCGAACGGGTGAAGCGTGACGAACCACAGATGGGCGAGCCCGGCCCGGATCAGCAACGGCTCGGCCGGCGGCGCATTGAGCCACGCGAGAAAGCGCCCGATCTCGTACGTCAACCGCGCGGCCGGCGGCGCCTCGAAATGCACGCGCTGCCGGCCGATCGGCCCGGAAACCACCTGCATCGGCCCGCTCGCGTCCGAGCGCCAGCCGCCGACCGTGATCCGCGACAGCCCCGAATAGCCGGTCGGGAACAGCGCGGCATGCCATCCGAACAGCCGCGCCTCGGTGACCGGCGCGGCCGAATGGGTCGTCGCATCCAGCACCATGTCGACGACGCCTTCGACGTGCCGATCGACCGGCGCCAGCGCGCCGATGTCGACGCCGAGCCGGCGCGCGATCGACGACCGGACCGAGGCGACATTCAGGTTCTCGCCCTCAATCGCGCTGGTCTTGACGACGTCATCCGTCAGCGCGGCGAGGCTCGCTTCGTCGCGCAGCGCCAGGCCGATATCCGCCAGTCGCCCGGCCAGCATGCCTTGCGCACGGCTGACGTCGGCGAGCGGCGTGGCGAGGGCCGCGAGGTCGAAGCGCCATGCCGGCCAGTCGGCCGATTCCCAGATAAAGGTGTAATCTCCGCTCATCATGCGGAGATTATCCGCGCATTCACCGCATGACTCAACAATCTCCGCATATTTCGCGGCGATTAACCACCCTATTCACCGCAACGCGGCCCGCTACCGTGCCCGGCCTGCCCCGCTCGCCCCCGTCGGCGCCGGCTCCGCGAGCCGCTCCGCGAGAAAGCCGATGAACGTGCGCAGCGTGACGAACCCTTCCCGATGCTGCGGAAACACCGCATTGAGCGTGATGGGCGGCGGCACGTAGGCGTCGAGCACCGGCACGAGCGCACCGCTGTCGAGCGCCGCGCCGACGATGAAGTGCGGCAGCAGCGCGATGCCGAGCCCCGCGATCGCCGCATCGCGCACCACTTCGCCGTTGTTCGCGACGAGCGGCCCCTGCACGTCGAACGTCCGCACCGCGCCGTCGACGCGGAATTCCCAGCCGACCCGCCGCTCGCGCCCGTACAGCACGCACGTGTGGCCAGCGAGATCGGCCGGCGTCTGCGGCGTGCCGTGCCGCTTCAGGTACGCGGGGCTCGCGCACGCGATCATCCGCCATGCACCCAGCGGACGCGCGATCAGCGTCGAATCCTCGAGCGAGCCGATCCGCAGCACGAGGTCGAAGCCCTCGCCGATCAGGTCGACGCGCCGATCGGTCAGATCGAGGTTCAGCCGCACGGCCGGGTGCGCGGACAGGAATTCGGCGATCAGCGGCGACACGTGCGTGATCCCGAACGACAGCGGCGCGCTGATCTTCAGCGAACCATGCAGCTCGGTGCTGCGTACCGACATCGCCTGCTCGGCGTCGGCGATCTCCGCGAGGATGCGCTGCGCGCGCACGTAAAACTCCTGCCCCGATTCGGTCACCGCGAGATTGCGCGTATTCCGGTGCAGCAGCCGCACACCGAGCGACGCCTCCAGCGCCATCGTGCGCCGGCTGACGAACTGCTTGGACAGCATCAGCTGGTCGGCCGCCGCCGTGAAGCTGCCCGCGTCGACGGTCGCGACGAAGATCCTCAGGTCGTTGAGTTCCATATTGTCCACTCCATAGCGACAGTCATTATCTTCACGGCGATTTATTTGTCAAATCGATTGACCTAAGATTCATCTCAACGAACGGCCGGGCCCACTTCCGAGGTCCGGCGACTTAAGGAAAAAATCATGATCGAAATCCGTGCAGCAAACCAACGTGGCCGTGCGGAGCATGGCTGGCTCAGTTCCCGTCATACGTTTTCGTTCGCGAATTACTACGATCCGAAGCAAGTCGGCTTCTCCGACCTGCTCGTGATCAACGACGACCGGGTCGCTCCGGGCCGCGGCTTCGGCACGCACCCGCACCGCGACATGGAAATCCTGTCGTACGTGCTGGACGGCGCGCTCGAACACAAGGACTCGATGGGCACCGGTTCGGTGATCGTGCCGGGCGACGTGCAACTGATGAGCGCGGGCACGGGCGTGCGCCACAGCGAGTTCAACCACTCGCCGGACGCGCCGGTCCACTTCCTGCAGATCTGGGTCGGGCCGGCCGAAAAGGGTGCCGAGCCGCGTTATCAGCAGACGAATGTCGCGGCCGACGACAAGCGCGGCAAGCTCGCGCTCGTGGTATCGCCGAACGGTGACGCCGGTTCGCTGAAGATCCGGCAGGACACCCGGATTTACGCGGGCCTGTTCGATGGCGACGAAAGCACTACGCTGGAACTGGATCCGAGCCGTTTTGCTTACGTGCACGTGGCACGCGGCAGCGTGACGGTCAACGGCGTGACGCTCGACGAAGGCGACGGCGCGCGCATCCGCGGCGAACAGGCGCTGACGATCGCCGACGGCAAGGATGCCGAAGTGCTGGTGTTCGACCTGCGTCCGGTCGAAGTGACGGCCGAATGGGCGTGACGCCCGTTCGGGAAACCGGGCCCCGCTGAGTGCGGGGCCCTTTTAATCGGAGATTCGCAACATGGCCAAGGTTCTCGTTCTTTACTACTCGTCCTACGGGCACGTCGAAACGATGGCGCAGCACATCGTGGAGGGCGCGAAATCGGTGCCCGGCGTCGAGGTCACGCTCAAGCGCGTGCCGGAAACGATCCCCGTCGACCAGGCCCGCGCGATCGGCGTGAAGGTCGACCAGGCCGCGCCGGTCGCCACGGTGGACGAACTCGCCGACTACGATGCGATCATCTTCGGCACGCCGACCCGCTTCGGCAACATGGCCGGCCAGATGCGCACGTTCCTCGACCAGACCGGCGGCCTGTGGATGAAAGGCGCGCTCGTCGGCAAGATCGGCAGCGTGTTCGCGTCGACCGGCACGCAGCACGGCGGCCAGGAAACGACGATCACGTCGTTCCATACGACGCTGCTGCATCACGGGATGGTGATCGTGGGCGTGCCGTATGCGTGCAGCGGCCTCGTCAACATGAACGAAATCACCGGCGGCACGCCGTACGGCGCGACCACGCTCGCCGGCGCGGACGGCAGCCGCCAGCCGAGCGCGAACGAGCTCGACATCGCGCGCTACCAGGGCAAGCACGTGGCGGAACTCGCGAACAAGCTCGCGTCGTAACGCGGCGGCCTCGCGGCGCCCCTTTCCGTCGCGCTGCAGTTCGCAGATGAACGAACGGCGCCGGTTCGACCGGCGCCGTTCGTCCTGTGCAACGCGTTCAGCCGTTACTGGCCCGAAGCCGGCACGGCCGGCGCCGCCTTCGTCGCGGGCGCCTGCTGCACGGCGTTCTGCGGATAGTTGCTCTGGTCGTTGGTCAGCCGGTAACCGCTGCCGGTGCCGATCGCCTTCAGGTCCGACGCGTGCCGCGCGCGGGCCGCCTTGCGCGCCGCTTTCTTCTGCGCCTTGTCGAGCTGCTTCTGCGCCGGCGCGGACGCCGGGTCCTGCGCATAAGCCGCCGGCGCGGCGGTCAACGACAGACCGAACGACACCGCTACTGCTACTGCCACCGAAACCACGCGAGACTGCTTCATGGCCGGATCTCCTTGTCGATTGTTGAATGTGGATCGGACACCAGTGCGCACGCGACGGCTTGCGACAAACGGCGCCGATGCAACGTTAGCCGATCGCTACGCAAATGTCCCCGCGGATTCCTGAATTCTCCTGATAACGCCTACGATACATGCGCGCCGTATGCGCCGTCCTTTCGGCCTGTCGTGCGCGCCATCAGGGAAACCGATACCCCGCGGCCGGCCGGCGCCCTCAGATCCAGCGCGACAGCACCGGCAGCAGGATCGGCACGACGAATGCCGTCAGCACGCCGTTCAAGCCCATCCCGAGCCCCGCGAACGCGCCGGCTTCCTCGCTGACCTGGAACGCGCGCGCGGTGCCGATCCCGTGCGACGCGACGCCGAGTGCGAAACCGCGCACGGCCGGCTCGTCGATCCGCAGCAGATTGAGAATCCCGCGTGCGCACACCGCGCCGAAGATCCCGGTCGAGATCACCAGCACGGCCGTGAGCGACGGAATGCCGCCGATCTCGGCGGCGACGGCCATCGCGATCGGCGTCGTCGCCGATTTCGGCGCGAGCGACGCGATCGTCTGGTGCGACGCTCCGAACAGCGCGGCGATGCCGACCGCCGACACGATCGCGGTCAGCGAGCCCGCGAGCAGGCCGACGAGCAGCGGCAGCGCGGTACGCCGCAGCTTCGACCACTGGCGGTACAGCGGCAGCGCGAGCGCGACGGTCGCCGGGCCGAGCAGGAAGTGGACGAACTGCGCGCCTTCGAAATACGTCGGATACGGCGTATGCGTGAGCGTCAGCAGCACGACGATCACCGCGACCGCGATCAGCACCGGATTCGCCAGCGGATTGAAACGTGCCCGCGCATAGACGGCCTGTGCGAACAGATACGCGACCAGCGTGATCGTCAGGCCGAGCAGCGGGCTCGCGGCGAGATAGACCCAGATCGCGCCGAGCTTCGGGAAGGCCGTCATTGCGCGCCCTCCGCGGTGTCGCCCGCGCGGCGCTGGCGCCGCAGCAGCGCGCGCGTGACGAGCGCCGTCACCGCGATCGCGAGCGTGGTGCTGACGGCCAGCGCGACGACGACCGCGACCGCGTCGCCGCGCACGCGGTCGGCCGACACCATGATGCCGACGCCGGCCGGCACGAACAGCAGCGACAGGTGACGCAGCAGCTCGAGCGCGGTCGGCTCGATCGCATCGGCCACCTGCGGGCGCAGCATCACGAAGCCGAACAGCAACAGCATGCCGATCACCGGGCCCGGCACCGGCAGGCCGAACAGATAGGACGCGCCTTCCCCGAGACACTGGAAGATCAGCAAGACCGCGAACGCCTGCAACATGAACCGCTTCTCCCGAACGTGGCCGCGCGACCGTGCGGCCGATGAGCCGGCGGCGTGCGACGCCGGCGTGAACGATACGCGCGATCGTACCAATAATGACGGCGGCGCGGGCCTTCGCTGTCGCCCGATTTCCCGATCGCCATTCCACCGTTGCGCGCGACACGCTGCGGGCAGGGATGAAACGCCCACATACAGAAAAACGGCGGGCACATGCCCGCCGTCCCGCCGTTCAGGTTCGAACGACCACCGGTCGCGTTACTTCAACCGCGTCGCGATTTCGTTGGCCATCGCCTTCGTCGCGGCCTTCGTCGGCGCATCGTCGGCCAGCGCGTTCAGCAAGCCGAAATCGTGGATCGTGCCGTCGTAGCGCGTGGTCGTCGCCTCCACGCCGGCCGCGTCGAGCTTGCGGCCGTACGCTTCGCCTTCGTCACGCAGCACGTCGAACTGCGCGACCTGGATCAGCGCGGGCGGCAAGCCCTTCAACTGCGCGATGCTCGCGCGCAGCGGCGACGCATAGATCTCGTTGCGTTGCGCTTCGTTCTTCGTATAGGCGTCCCAGAACCACTTCATCATCGGCCGCGTCAGGAAGTGGCCCTGCTGATACGCGTTGTACGAACCGGTGTTGAAGTCGTGGTCCGTGACCGGCCACATCAGCCCCTGGAAGCGGATCGCGGGACCGCCCTTGTCCTTCGCCATCAGCGCGACGACAGCCGACATGTTCCCGCCGACGCTGTTGCCGACCACCGCGAGGCGGCTGCCGTCGACGCCGATCTCCGCGCCGTGCGCGGCCACCCACTTGGTCGCCGCATACGCCTGGTTGATCGCGACCGGGTAACGCGCTTCCGGCGACGGCGTGTAGTTCACGAACACCGCGACGGCGCCCGACTGCACGACGAGATCGCGCACGAGCCGCTCGTGCGTCGGGAAATCGCCGAGCACCCAGCCGCCGCCGTGGATGAACACGAATACCGGCGGCGTACCCGTCACGCCTTGCGGGCGCACGATCGTGACCGGCACCGACAGGCCGTCCTGCTCGATCGTGCGGTTCGACACGTCGATGCCGGACAGATCGACCTTCACGCCGTTTTGCGCGTCGACCAGCACCTGGCGCGCCTTCGCGGGGCTCAGCGTTTCGAGGCCCGGGCCCTTCTGGCCGTTCAGCGCGGCGAGGAACGCGCTCGTCTTCGTATCGGGACGGACGGCGTCGGCGCCCACGGCGAACGCGGCAGGTGCGGTGGACAACGCGGCTGCAACGGCGGCGGCGATCAGCAGCGGTTTGACGATCTTCATGGTGCAACTCCTTGGTTGATGCTTCGAATGGCGATGAATGTTTGGTACTGCGATCGATCAGACGAGCGTGAGCGTGACGTCGATGTTGCCGCGCGTCGCGTTCGAGTACGGGCAGACGACGTGCGCGCGGTCGATCAGCGTTTGCGCGATATCGCGATCGAGGCCGGGCAGCGAGATCTTCAGTTCGACTTCGATACCGAACCCGTTCGGGATCGCGCCGATGCCGACGCTGCCCTCGATGGCCGCGTCCGCGGGGATCGCGATCTTGTCGCGCGCCGCGACGAACTTCATCGCGCCGATGAAGCACGCGCTATAGCCGGCGGCGAACAGTTGCTCGGGGTTCGCGCCCGCCCCGCCCGCGCCGCCGAGTTCGCGCGGCGTGGTCAGCTTCAGGTCGAGCCCGCTTTCGGGCACCGTCGCACGGCCGTCACGGCCGCCGGTGGCTTTTGCATGGGCGCGGTACAGCACTTTTTCGATCGACATGACAGACTCCTTTTTCAGCAAATGAATGAAACAGCCTTCGAACCGGGGACCGCGTGCCGGCGGGTTCTCGCCGACATTACGCTTACTTATCTACCAATAGATAGGCAAATATCCCCAAAAAAATGCAGATGGTCGATCCACCTGCGCCAGCCATCTATCTACTACATGATAGATAACGAGATCCAATAAAAGGCGGCGAACCGCCTGACTGCTGGCGCCGTCCGTCAGGACCGCGTTTTCCAGACGGCCTCGACATCCTCGAGACGCGCCCGCGTGTGAAACAGCCGGCTGGCCAGCACGCTGCCCTGGAACGCCGCGTACAACGTGCGCGCCGCCGTGTCGGGCTCGCCGCTGAACTGCAGCGTGCCTTCCTTCGCGCCTTGCGTCAGCAATTCCGCGAGCCAGCGCTCGTTGGCGCTGAAGAACGCCTGCACGGCCTGCCGCACGTTGTCCGGCAACGTCTCGATGTCGGCCGCGAGCATCCCGCACAGGCAGATCAGGTGGCCGTCGCCGAGCGTGCGGCCGAACATCTTCGTGTACAGGCTCAGCTTCACGTCGGCCGGCAACGCCGGATCGATCGCCCGCATGGCCGCGAGGACTTCGTCGCTATAAGCCGCCACCGCTTCCAGCACGAGATCGTCCTTCGACGGGAAGTAGTAGTGGATGCTCGACGTCTTCACGCCCACCAGGTCGGACAGGTCTCGATAGCTGAAGCCGTTGTAACCCCGCTGCATCATCAGCGTGATCGCGTGGTCGAGAATCTGTTCGCGGACGGTCGGTTTCGTTTCCATGGGTCGAACTTTATCTACTCATAGATAGATAGTCAAGCACTTTTGTACGGCCCCGGCGGAATGCGTGTCGATGGCTGCCGGTGGGCCGTGTCCCGCGCAAATCGGGTCCGGGCCGCGCCCTTCCGCTCACTGCGGCTTCAACATCCGCCGAATGATCGTCCGCAGCATCGCGCGATGCGCGCGCGGCTTGAATCCCGGCTCGAACACGACGCGCCCGACCGCCCCTTCCGCCAGCGCGAGTAGCCAGGTCGCGACGAGATCCGGCTTCAGGCTCCCGTCGATCCGCCCTTGCGCGACACCCCGCTTGATCAGCGCGACCATGCGCCCCTTCACCTGCGCCTCGTTCGCCGCGAACAACGCGGCGACGTCGGGATTGCGCGTCGCCTCCGCCGCGGTCTCGACGCAGATGCGCGCATAGACGGGATCGCTCGACAGTTCCATCAACGTCAGTGCGATCTCCTCGATCGCGGCCAGCGCATCGTCGGCGTCCGCATGCTTCGCGAACAGCTCGGCCATCTCGCGCTGGTCGTCCTGCGCGATCGCCTCGATGATCGCCGCCTTGGTCGGGAAATAGTGAAACAGGTTGCCCGGGCTCATCCCGGCCGCCTTGCAGATCGCGGCCGTGGACGTCGCATGGAAGCCGTCGCGCGCAAAACAGTCGATCGCGGCATCCAGGATCTGGCGCCGCTTCGCTTCCACTCTTTCAGGATCGATCTTTCTCAACGGGAACTCCGTGCTCGACGATGGCTCAAATATTTATTAGACTGATCAGTCGATCTATTATCTCTGCGAGATCTCGGAACCGTCAAGGCAGCGTGCGCTTCGCATGCGTCGCTCACGACATCCGCTCACACGAACAATCAGAGGGCCCATGAAACGCATCGTCATCGTCGGTATCGCGCTCGTCGCGTTCGCTTGCGTCGCGGCGGGCGCGCTTGCGCTGCGCGGCCTGTCCGACTTCGAGCTGAAGGGCGCGACCGTGTCGACGCTGACATTCCATGCGGGCGACGCCCACCTCGTCGGCACGCTTGCGCTGCCGGCGCACGCCCCCGACGCGCCGATCGCGCTGCTCGTGCACGGCGACGGGCCGCGCACGCGCTTCGCGGACGACGCGATGCTGCCGCTCGTCAACAGCCTGCTCGACGCCGGCATCGGCGTATTCGCGTGGGACAAGCAGGGTACCGGCCGCAGCAGCGGCGACTGGCTCGCGCAATCGATGCAGGACCGCGCGAACGAAACGGTCGCCGCGATGGCGCGCGTGCGCGCCGCGGCCGGCCCCCCGCACAAGATCGGCCTGCTCGGCTTCTCGCAGGGCGGCTGGGTGATTCCGCGCGTGGCGAACGCGGTGCGGCCCGCGTTCTCGGTGATCGTCGGCGGCGCCGTCAACTGGCGCCGCCAAGGCACCTACCTGACGCGCCAGCAACTCGCGGCAACGGGCCTGCAGCCGGATCGAATCGATGCGACACTGGCCGCCGAGCGACGCGAGAACGACGCCATCTTCGGCCGGGCGGACGCGCCGGCCGATCCGGCCCGGCGCCCGGACATCGAGCCGCGCCGCTTCGGTTTCATCGCGCTCAACTACCTGGAAGACGCATCGCAGGCGCTGGCGACGATGCAAGGGCCGGTGCTGGCCGTGTGGGGCGCACTGGACCGCAACGTCGATCCGGCCGACGAGGCGAATGCCTATGCGCACGCATTCGGGAACCGGCCCGACCGGCGCGTCGTCGTGGTGCCGGGCGCGACGCATGCGTTGCTGCGCGGCCGCTGGTTCGACTATCAGCTCGAGTCCGACTGGCCGAAATGGAAGACGTGGCTGTACATGGCGCTCGGGCGCCACGCGTACGCGCCGGACACGCTCGGTCCGATCGAAGCGTGGATCCGGTCGCAGTGAACGCGTGCGCCGCGCGCGCCGCCGCACATGGAACAGGCATCAGGCAATATCGGTCGCGCCCGCTCGCGCGATCGCATCAAGGAGAGGTTTTCAATGTATTCGTGGTTTGAACGGCGCCTGCCGACTTTCCCGCTCGAAGATCCCGTCACGCCGCCGAAGGGATTCTTCTCGTTCGTCTGGGCGTGCACGAAAGGCGCGCGCGGCTGGCTCCTGCTGATCGCGCTGACGTCGGCCGCGCTGGCCGCGTACGAAGCCGCGCTGTTCGCGATGATGGGGCACGTGGTCGACTGGTTGTCGTCGTCGACGCCGGCCGAATTCGGCGGTCGCCACTTCGGCGCGCTCGCGGGCTTCGCGGCGATCCTCGCCGGCAGCGCGCTGTTGATCGCACTGCACACGATGGTCAAGCACCAGGTGCTCGCGATCAACTTCCCGATGCGGTTGCGCTGGCTGTTTCACCGGCTGATGCTCGACCAGAGCCTGTCGTTCTATGCGAACGAGTTCGCGGGCCGCGTGACGACCAAGATCATGCAGACCGCGCTCGCGGTGCGCGACGCGCTGTTCATGTCGGTCGACGTCGTGATCGGCGTCACCGCCTACCTGATCGGCATCCTCGTGCTCGCCGCCAGCTTCGACTGGCGGCTGATGATTCCGCTCGCGCTGTGGGCGCTCGGCTACGGCGCGGCGTGCGCGTATTTCGTGCCGCGTCTCGGTGCGGTCGGCAGCCGGCAGGCCGACGCGCGCGCGCTGATGACGGGCCGCATCACCGACGCGTATTCGAACATCACGACCGTGAAGCTGTTCTCGCATACGCGGCGCGAAGCCGACCACGCGCGGCGCGCGATGGAAGCGTTCAAGGCGACCGGCGACGCGCAGATGCGGCTCGTCAGCGCGTTCGAGATCGTCAACCACCTGCTGTCGACGCTGCTGCTGATCGGCTCGGCCGGCCTCGCCCTCGTGCTGTGGATGCACGGCGAGGCGAGCGCGGGCGTGGTCGCGGCCGTGATCGCGATGGCGCTGCGCCTGTCGAGCTATTCGCACTGGATCATGTGGGAAATGACCGAACTGTTCGAGAACGTCGGCACGATCCAGGACGGCATCAACACGCTGACGAAGGTGCGCAGCGTGGTCGACGCGCCCGATGCGAAGCCGCTCGTGGTGCAGCGCGGCGAAATCGTGTTCGACAACGTGCAGTTCGCGCACGAGGACAACGATCGCGCGGTATTCGACGGGCTGAACCTGACGATCCGGCCGGGCGAGCGCATCGGCCTGATCGGCCGCTCGGGCGCCGGCAAGTCGACGCTCGTGAACCTGCTGCTGCGTTTCTACGACGTCGGCGGCGGCGCGATCCGGATCGACGGGCAGGACATCGCGCACGTGACGCAGGACAGCCTGCGCGGCGCGATCGGGATGGTCACGCAGGATACGTCGCTGCTGCACCGGACGATGCGCGAGAACCTGCTGTACGGCCGCCCCGACGCGACCGAGCGCGAGATGCGGGACGCGGCCGTGCGCGCGGAAGCGTCCGAGTTCATCGACCGGCTGCGCGACCGCCACGGCCGCAGCGGCTACGACGTCGAGGTCGGCGAGCGCGGCGTGAAGCTGTCGGGCGGCCAGCGGCAACGCGTCGCGATCGCGCGCGTGATGCTCAAGGACGCGCCGATCCTCGTGCTCGACGAAGCGACCAGCGCGCTCGATTCCGAGGTCGAAGTCGCGATCCAGCGCAGCCTCGACAGCCTGATGAGCGGCAAGACGGTGATCGCGATCGCGCACCGGCTGTCGACGATCGCCGCGATGGACCGGCTGATCGTGCTCGACGAAGGGCGCATCGTCGAGGAAGGCACGCACCAGCAGTTGCTGCAGGCGGGTGGCATTTACGCCGCGCTGTGGGCGCACCAGAGCGGTGGGTTCCTCGGGGAGACGGCGGAAGCGGAAAGCGTCGAGCAGTAGCCGGAACCGCTGTGGCAACATGGCGGCACGGCGATCGCGGGTGGGCTTCACCGCGATCGCCTACCCGCCGGCAGGACGCCATCGCTGCTTGCCGCCGCCCGACCCGGAATCTAGGAACCTCCGTGAACACACGGCCGGATATCGCCACTGCGCTCGACGCGCCCGATTCGGTGCTCGACGAAGACGAGCAGCGCTTCGTGCATCAAATCCGCCAGCACGGGTGGTTCCGCACGGAAGTGTTCGCGGAAGACGACCAACCGGGCTTCTCGTTCACGACCGGGCTGTGGGTCAACCACGGCTTTCCGGAAATCATCGTGTTCTCTCTGCCGGCGCGCCTCGTCCATGACGTGCTGTGGGGCATCTACCGAAAAGTCGCGGCCGGCACGCCGCCGCCGGTCGGGGAAGTCACGTCCGCCGTCTACGGCAACGCGAACGCGCTGCTGATGCGGGTCAAGCCAGCGCATTACGAAGCCCATCTCGGCTGGAACCGCTGGTTCTACGGCAACGACGCGTTCCCGTGCGTCCAGTTGCTGTGGCCCGACCGCAACGGGATTTTTCCGTGGCAACCGGAAGCGGACGATGCATTGAACGCGGCGCAGCCGCGCCTGTTCGCATCGGGCGACGAGCGCCACTGACCCGCGGCGCCGGATCGCACCGCACGGCCGCGATGCACGAGCCATCCGCGCGCCGCTCGTCAATCCGTTGCGCGCACACCCATCGCCGCGCCGCCTCATAACGATCCGACAATTTATTGGTTCCCTTGACGATGCGCCGTCCGTATCGTTCACCGATTCGTCAGACCAATCGACCAACGGGGGAATTCAACAATGAAACAGATCCGGTCATTCGCGTTGCTCGCGCTGCCGGCCGCGCTCTTCGTCGCGGGCGCCCACGCACAAAGCAGCGTCACGTTGTACGGCATCGCCGACGCGGGCATCGCGTACGTCCACAACGCGCAGAACGCGAACGGCAGCAACGCGTCGAACCTCGTCAAGTTCGGCAGCGGCAACCTGTCGGGCAGCCGCTGGGGACTGCGCGGCATCGAGGATCTCGGCAGCGGCCTGTCCGCGCTGTTCCAGCTCGAGAACGGCTTCAACATCGGCACCGGCGCGCTCGGCCAGGGCCAGCGCGAATTCGGCCGCAAGGCCGTCGTCGGCCTCGCGAGCAGCACCTACGGCACCGTGACGCTCGGCCGCCAGTACGATCCGATCGTCGATCTCGTACAGGGCCTCACCGAAGACAACTACTTCGGCGGCGTGTTCGCGACGCCGGGCGACCTCGACAACTACGACAACAGCCTGCGCGTCAGCAACTCGGTGAAATACACGAGCCCGCTGATCTCCGGCTTCCAGTTCGCCGCGCTGTACGGCTTCGGCGGCGTCGCGGGCGCGACCGGCAGCGGCCGCACCTACAGCTTCGGCGCGAGCTACGCGAACGGCCCGCTGTCGCTCGGCGCCGGCTACTTCTACGCGAACGGCGGCACGACGGTCGCGGGTGGCGTGCGGACGTGGTCGAGCAGCTCCGACACGCTGTTCAACACCGTGATCAACCAGGGCTTCTCGAGCGCGAAGTCGATCCAGATCGTGCGCGTGGCTGGGCAGTACGTGGCCGGGCCGGCGACCTTCGGCCTCGCGTACTCGAACACGCAATACGGCGCGGACACGCTGTCGGCGTTCAACCGGAACGCGAAGTTCAACAACGGCTCGGCGTTCTTCAACTGGCAGTTCACGCCGGCCCTGCGCGCGGGCGTCGGCTACAACTACACGTCGCTGACGGGCCCGGCTTCCGCGCACTACAACCAGGTCAACCTCGGCGCGGACTACGCGCTGTCGAAGCGCACCGACCTGTATGCGCTGTTCGGCTACCAGAAGGCGAGCGGCAACACGCTCGACGCGAGCGGCGCGACCGTGAAGGCCGCCGCATCGGTCGGCGCGTACGGCGTGAACTCCGGCACCGATACGCAGGAGCTCGCGATCGTCGGCATCCGCCACAAGTTCTGATCGTCCCGGCGCACGACGATCGCCGCAGGCGCGCACCACGAGGCGCGCCTGCGGCGTTTACACTGTCCATCTTCACGTTCGTCACGACACAGGGAGCCCGCGATGCTGACGGTATGGGGACGACGCAACGCGTTCAATGTCCAGAAGGTGATGTGGCTCGTCGACGAGCTCGCGCTCCCGCATCGGCACGTACCGGCCGGCGGCGGGTTCGGCGTGCTCGATACGCCCGACTTCCTCGCGATGAACCCGCACGGGCGCATCCCGGTGATCGACGACGACGGAACCGTCGTCTGGGAATCGCACAGCATCCTGCGCTACCTCGCCGCGCGTCACGGGCGCCCGGGCTTCTGGCGCGACGATCCCGCCGAACAGTCGCGCGCCGACCGCTGGATGGACTGGGCGCAGACGACCCTGCAGCCGGCGTTCCTCAACGGCGTGTTCCGCGGCTACTACCGCACGCCGCCCGAGCAACGCGACACCGTGCGCGTCGAACAGAGCATCGCGCAATGCGCGCAGTAT
Organism: Burkholderia sp. IO2; assembly: GCF_029522185.1. Classification (NCBI taxonomy): domain Bacteria; kingdom Pseudomonadati; phylum Pseudomonadota; class Betaproteobacteria; order Burkholderiales; family Burkholderiaceae; genus Burkholderia; species Burkholderia sp. IO2. Next base: position 28,580 of record NZ_JAKWFH010000035.1, read on the forward strand.
TTCCGGCTGCTCGACACCGTGCTGGCCGGGCAGCCGTTTCTCGCGGGCGACGCGATCACGCTCGCCGACATCGCGGTCGGCACGCACCTCTACCGGTATTTCGAGCTCGATATCGCGCGGCCCGACGTGCCGCACGTCACGGCGTGGTATGAACGATTGAAGGCGCGGCCTGCGTATCGCGCGCACGTGATGATCCCGTTCGACGAGCTGCGCGGCAAGCTCGACTGAGCGGGTGCGAGGCCGGTCGCATCGGCATGTCGCGTACTGCCTGATTTCCCGCCTCTCGCTTCGGCAGGTCGGGACACCGATGAAGATGGCTGACGCCCGCGGCGGTCGATGCCGGGATCAGCGCGTAGCGTGGCGCTGGGCAACGCAATAAACGGCCGCCGCCGTGATCCCGAACATCAGATGAGCGATCAGCGTGATCGTGTCGCGAACTGCGGTGAACCACGGAAAGATCGTCGTGAACCCGTACAGGTTCACGCCGTACAGAAGGAGCCCGAACACGCCGCCGGCGAGTAACGCGGGCCCGAGCGACAGGTGCCGGATGACACGTACCAGCACGGCCGCATAGGCCAGCGAAAGCACCGCATGCACGAGCGTCGCCACGCCCATGACCAGCGGATCGAACCCGCCCGGCGCACCGAGCACGCGCGGCCCCATCACGATCGCGGCCGTGAGGCGCGCGTCGCGCAACAGGTTCCGGATGGCGTCATCGCCGGCGATCGCCCAGAGCAGCAACTCGATGACGGTCGATCCGACCGCCGCGCCGAACGCCGCCCAGAGCATCGGGACCACACTCGCTCGTTTCACTGGTCGTCCTCGTGGCGGCCGGTTGATGCGCGGAACGAACCGCCGTGCAACGCGGTTTACGACGCCCCTTCGCAGTCCGACCAGTACGCGAACGGATCGCGATGTTTCGGATAGTGCTCGTCGAGCCATTTCAGCAGCGTCGCCCGCGCATTGTCGATGTCGGCCTTCAACGACGACGTCGTCAGTTCGTGCAGTTCGATGGACTTTTCCCGGTCCATCACGAAGCAGTTCCAGTCCGGGCCGTCGAGATCCGGATCGTCGGATGCCTTCGACGACTTGCTCCAGCCGAAACGCTTGCGCGCATCGATGTAGTAGCGCGGATGCACCTTCAGATACGACATCTCGCCGCCCTGCAGGCTGCTCTCCGCGCGCAGCACGTCGCGCTCGTCGACGATCTGCGTGACTTCCGGAAGCCGGCGCGAGCGCCATCCGGCGGGTAGCGTCGCCACCGCACGGACGCTGTCGTAGGTGCCCCACTCGAGGCCCCACGCTTCGGCCATGCGCTTCATGAACGCGTCGGCGCTCGGATAACCGCGCAGCTGGATGCGGGTCGACAGCGTGACTTCCACCCCGCCGCGACCGCCGGATGCGCTCGACACCTCGTCGTCCGCTTCGAACGGATTGCCCGGACGCGGCGATTCGCGCTTCGCGTCCGCAGGCGCCAGGCCGGAAAAAAGCTGATCCAGCGCCGCACGCGCCTTCGACGATTTGTCTGGTCTATTCATCGGTTCCCTTTTGTGCAAATTTGAACCCGTACTGCAATGGTTGGTGATTGGCCTGCCGTCGGGCAAAGGCTCGATTCCGCTTCGCTGCGGTCATCTCGCCGTTTTCCGCGGCTGCATTGTAACGATTTGGCGGCCGCGGCCGAACGAACGGGACACGCGGGCCGCGGCGCCCGCCTGCGCGAACCGCAACGGACGCGCTAGCGCAGCGCCTTCACCATGCGCTCCATCAACGCGAGGACCTCCGGCCGATTCTCGCCCTTCGCATGCACGAAGTGATAGCTGAGCAACGAATCGACCTCGTGACGGCTCACGCGCACGAGTGCGCTGCGCTGCAGATACGCATCAGCAAGCGGCGTGCGCGCGAGCGCCACGCCGAGCCCGGCTTCGGCCGCCGCCAGCACGAGGTTGTAATCCTCGAACCGGCGATCCTGCGCACGCGGCTTGAACGGAATGCCGAGCGCATCGAACCACGTACGCCAGCCGGTCACGTCGGAATCGTGCAGCAACGGCATGTCGAGCAGCGCCGCGTCGCCTGTTCCTCGGCGCATCCTTGCCAGTTGCGCGGCGAGCCGCGGATGCGCGACCGGATACAGCCGTTCCGGCATGAACGGGCGGGTTTCGAGCTGACGCCAGTTGCCGCGACCGTAACGGATCGACAGATCCGCTTCGCCGCCGGCGATATCCACATTGCGCAGCTCGATGCCGAGTTCGATGCGCAGCGCGGGCGCTTCGCTTTCGAGCGCGGGTTGCCGCTCGAACAGCCACAGCTGCGCGAATGCGGGCACCACACTCATCCGCACCAGTCGCGGCGTGCGCGGCGAACGCCACTGATCGGCCGCGCTGTCGATGATCGCGAACGCCTGCTCGATCCGGCCGACGAAGCGCTGCCCGTCCGGCGTCAGGCGCACGCCGCGCGCATGCCGCTCGAACAGCGCCATCCCGAGCCAGTTTTCGACGGCGGCCACCCGTCGGCTGATCGCACCGTGCGTGACGCCGGAGACGTCGGCAGCCGCGAGAAACGACCCTTCGCGCGCCACCGTGCAGACCGTCTCCAGGCTCGCGAGCGGCGGCCGCGGGACCGGCATCGACGCGGCGGCCGCCAACCCGCCGGCCATCTGGCGCACCCGCGCCGGACCGCCGGCGCGCCGCGCGCCCGAGCTGTGAGCCATATTCATATCCGGGTGTTGATCTGTGCGCTAGCTTAGCATCTCGGCACACCGCACCATTGCCGCATGAATACCGTTTCGTCACCGACGTCGCGCAGCGCGCGACAACCGCTCGTCGCGGCAACCGCGGTTGCGTTCACGATCGTCTCGTGGGCGTCCGCGTTCCCGTTCATCCGCATCGGCCTGCACGGCCTCGCACCGCTGCAGCTCGCGGCGGCGCGCTTCGCGACCGCCGCGTTGCTCGTGATCGCATGGCTCGCGTGGCGACGGCCACCGCGGCCGACGAAAGCCGATGCGTGGCGCTTTCTCGCGTGCGGCCTGCTCGGCATCGCACTCTACAACGCGCTGCTCAATACCGGCGAACAGACCGTGTCGGCCGGCGCCGCGAGTTTCATCGTGAACACGCTGCCGATCTTCACTGCGCTGCTGGCCGCCGTGTTCCTGCGCGAGCACTTCAATCGCTGGGGCTGGCTCGGTTCGCTGGTCAGCCTGGCCGGCATCGCGGTGATCGCGCAAGGGCAGCCCGGCGGCCTCGTCCTCGGCTCGGGAAGCACGCTGATCCTCGGCGCGGCGCTGTGTTCGGCCAGCTATTTCGTGCTGCAGCGGCGGCTGATCCCCGTGTACGGCGCGCTGCCGTGCACCGCGTACACGCTGCTGGCCGGCGCGGTCCTGCTCGCGCCCTGGCTGCCCGGCGCGCTCGTGTCGCTCGACGGCGGATCGCGCGATACGGCGCTGGCCGTCGTCGTACTCGGCGTCTTTCCCGCCGCGCTCGGTTACGCCACCTGGACCTTCGCGCTCGGCTACTTCGGCGCGGCGCGCGCGGCCAGCCTTCTCTACCTGACGCCGGCGGTCGCGACGCTCCTGTCGGTGGTGCTGACGGGCGAGCGGCCGGGCATCGCGACGGCGTGCGGCGGCCTGCTCGCGATTGCGGGAGTGATCGTCGTCGCGTTGCGCGGACGTGCCTAGCTGAAGTCGAGCCGGCAGCGAATTGCGCGGCTGACGCGACGATCCGACGGCAGAAGCGAGCCGGTCCCAAAACGCCTCCGCTTCTGCCGATCCGGATGAACGGTTCGGCCCGTGGAATCGGCACCCACTCGTGGGCGCGTGCCGAACTTGACCGTTAGTTGCATAAAGACGGACATCGCGCTCGATGCGGCACGACGGATGAAACGGGATACACGATTCTCGCGTGACCAAACTGTGCAGACAAATCGACCGAACAGTTCCCGATTGACCGCGCGTCAGTGTCCATGGCTTCGCCCCGGCGACCGGCCGAATAATGGATGCGGCCGTAAGGCCGACGACAGCGAATCGCAGCCTTCGGGCCGCCGCAGCGCACGATTTCCGGCATCCGGCATCTTCGATCTCCGGCGCCGACCCGTGTCGCGCCGGCCCGCTACGGGATTCGCCGCAGCGCGCAAAACCGGCTTCAGATATATTCATATGAATTGCACCGCGTCGGGTACCGGCCTGCCCGCTCGCCCGGGCGGCACGTCATGCGGCCCGGCGCGATGCAAGTGAAGCCCGTGAGGGTATGGAGACTCGTCCGATCGCCCCGGCCCCGCAGCCGGCCGGTCGAGACGTCAATAGAAAGACATTCAATTCGGAGATGGCAGATGGAACGAAGCACTGTCGGCATGCGCTGCAAACCCCTGATCACCGTTGCACTGGCGGCCGCCGCGTTCGCGGCCGCGTCGACCGCGCTGGCCGACCAGGTCGTGAAGATCGGCAGCGTCGAACCGACGACGGGTGGCATCTCGCACCTCGGCAAGGACAACGAGAACGGCGCGCGCCTCGCGGTCGAGGAAATCAATGCGAAGGGCCTGACGATCGGCGGCAAGAAGGTCACGCTGCAACTCGACGCGCAGGATGACGCGGCCGACCCGCGCCAGGCCACGCAGGTGGCGCAGAAGCTGGTCGACGACAAGGTCGTCGCCGTGATCGGCCACCTGAACTCGGGCACGTCGATCCCGGCGTCGAAGATCTACAGCGACGCGGGCATCGTGCAGATCTCGCCGTCGGCCACGAACCCGACCTACACGCAGCAAGGCTTCAAGACGACCTACCGCGTCGTCGCGACCGACGCGCAGCAGGGCCCGGCGCTCGCGAGCTATGCGCAGTCGAAGGGCGTGAAGAGCGTCGCGGTGATCGACGATTCGACCGCGTACGGCCAGGGCCTCGCGAACGAATTCGAGAAGAAGGCGAAGGCGCTCGGCCTGAAGGTGCTGTCGCACGACGCGACCAACGACAAGGCGGTCGACTTCCGCGCGATCCTGACGAAGATCAAGGGCGAGAACCCCGACGCGATCATGTACGGCGGCATGGACGCCACCGGCGGCCCGCTCGCGAAGCAGGCGAAGCAGCTCGGCCTGCGCGCGAAGATCCTGTCCGGCGACGGCGTGTGCACCGACTCGCTGGCCGAGTTGGCCGGCCCGGCGGCCGACAACGTGCTGTGCTCGCAGGCAGGCGCTGCGCTCGAGAAGATGCCGGGCGGCGCGGACTTCCTCGCGAAGTACCAGAAGCGCTTCAACCAGGGCATCAAGTTCGATGCGCCGTTCGCGTATGACGCGGTCTACATCGCGGTCGACGCGATGAAGCGCGCGAATTCGACGGACCCGGCGAAGATCCTCGCGGCGATGCCGGCGACCAAGTACGACGGCGTGATCGGCACGACGACGTTCGACGCGAAGGGCGACCTGACGCACGGGATCATCTCGATCTACGGCTACAAGAGCGGCAAGAAGACCTTCCTCGACCAGGTGAAGATGTAACCCGACGCGGCGTCGGCACGACGGGAACGCCACCCGTCGGCGCCGGCGCCGCGCGGGCCGGATTCTGATTCACGGAGACGAAGCATCATGTGTGCAATGGCGTATGCGGAATTCCAACAGGAGTTGAAGAAGGCGCAGTTGACGGCGCGCGAGTTCGCCCGCCTGATCCGGATGAACGAAAGTTCGATCACCAACTATTCGAGCAAGGGCACCGTTCCTTCCCACCTCGCGGTCATCGCGAAACTGATCGGCACGCTGGCCGCGCACGAGATCGACTTCCGGCGCGTGATCCGGCAAATGCGGATCGAGCCGAAACGGCCGCGCGGCGTCGGCGTGTTTCCCGCCGCGGAAAAACCGCGTCCGCGGAAAGCGGCGAAAGCCGACGCCTGACCCGCGCCGGCCCAGGTCGAAAGCGGCACGGGGATGGCCGCTCTACGAACGATCGACGCGCCCTGACGGGCCGCACCGCTACAACATCACCCTACCGCGCGCACATGATCGAGCAGCGCCTGCAACGGATGGCGCACCTGCTTCGACGACAGGCGTTTCACCTGGCTGCGACACGAATACCCGGTCGCCAGCGCCTCGCCCTCCTGCTCCGGCCCGTCGACGTGCACGGCCCACGACTGCGCATAGATCGTCTTCGACGTCGCGAGATTACGCGCCTCGTGCCCGTACGTGCCCGACATCCCGCAACACCCGGTCGCCTGAACCTGCAAGCGCAACCCGCGACGCGCGAACACCTGCGCCCATTGCTTGCCGCTGTCCGGCGCATTGGTCTTCTCGGTGCAGTGCGGCAGCAACCGATATGAAACCGTCGCCCTGCCCGCACCGGCTTCCGGCAACGCGCCCAGCAGCCACTCCTGCGGCAGCGCGACGGTCGGCACATCGGTGAGTCCCGTCACCTTCAGGTATTCCTGCCGATACGTCAGCGTCATCGCCGGATCGAGACCGACCAGCGCGACGCCCGAGCGCGCCAGTGCGGCCAGTTGTGTCGCGTTGCGGATCGCCGCCTTCGCGAATGCGTGAAGAAAGCCCTGCACGTGCAGCGCCTTGCCGTTCGGCGCGAGCGGCGCGAGCCACACCTGGAAACCGACGCGCGCCGCCAGCTCGATCAGCGTCGCCAGTTGCTCGGTATCGAAATAGCGCGTGAACGTGTCCTGCACGATGACGACGCTGCGCGCGCGCTGCGCCTCGCTCAGTGCGGCGAGCGCATGCGGATCGGCCGGCTTCACGTTCCATGCGCGGATCACGGCCGCGAGATCGAAGCGGCTCAGCAGCGGGCTGTCGACCATGCCGACCTGGCGCTCGAGCAGCGTCCTTACCCAGTTGGCGCCCATCAACCCGTTGTACAGCGCGGGCACGCGCGCCATCCACGGCATCGTGAATTCGAGCGAGCCGATCAGGTAATCGCGCAGCGGTCGCAGGTAGCGCTGGTGATACAGCTCGAGAAAGCGCGAGCGAAACTCGGGTACGTTCACCTTGACCGGGCACTGCCCCGCGCACGATTTGCATGCGAGACATCCGGCCATCGCGTCGTACACCTCGTGCGAGAAATCCGCGTCGCGACGACGCGCGTTGCGGCTGTTGCGCCAGCGCTCGGCCAGACCGCGCAGCAACGGCTGCCGCGTGCGCGCCGCCGCGACGACGTCGACGCCGGCCTGCCCTTGCAGGCGCAACCATTCGCGCATCAGCGACGCGCGCCCCTTCGGCGACTGCACGCGTTCGCGCGTCGCCTTCCACGACGGGCACATCGCGTCGTCGGGATCGAAGTTGTAGCACGCACCGTTGCCGTTGCAATGCATCGCGGTGCCGTAGCTCTGCCACACGCGCTCGTCGATCTGCCGGTCGTGGTCGCCGCGCGTCGGCACCTCGTCGATCTTCAGCAGCCGCAGCGTGGGGTCCGGCGGCGTCGCGATCTTGCCCGGGTTGAACTGGTTGTGCGGATCGAACGCGGCCTTCAACTGCTGCAGCGACGGATACAGCTCGCCGAAAAACGCCGGCGCATATTCGGAGCGCACGCCCTTGCCGTGCTCGCCCCACAGCAGGCCGCCGTGACGCTGCGTGAGTTCGGCCACCGCATCCGACACCGGCCGCACCAGCGCCGCCTGCTTCGGGTCCTTCATGTCGAGCGCCGGGCGCACGTGCAGCACGCCCGCGTCGACGTGGCCGAACATCCCGTACTGCAGCCCGTGGCCGTCGAGCAGCGCGCGAAATTCGGCGATGTACGCGGCGAGGTTCTCCGGCGGCACCGCGGTGTCCTCGACGAACGGTTGCGGACGCGCTTCGCCCTGCACGTTGCCGAGCAGGCCGACCGCGCGCTTGCGCATCGCATACACGCGCTTCACCGCATCGTCGCCGGCCGCCAGCGTATGGCCGAGACGCTCCACGCTCGTATCGGTGCGCAGATGCTCGACGAACGCGCGCACCTGCGCATCGACGTCGTGTTCGTCGTCGCCGCTGAATTCGATCAGGTTGATGCCGAGCGTCGGACGCGCGTCGTCCTGCGGGAAATACTCGGCCACGCTGCTCCACACGAAGTCCTTCATCGCGAGCATCAGCACCTTCGAGTCGACCGTCTCGATCGACAGCGGCCGGTGTTCGAGCAGCGCGCGCGCGTCGCGCAGCGCGTCCATGAAGCCCGCGTAACGCACGTTGACCAGCACCGAAAACTTCGGGATCGGCAGCACGTTGAGCTTCGCCTCGACGACGAAGCCGAGCGACCCTTCCGCGCCGCACAGTACGCTGTTCAGGTTGAAGCGGCCGTCCGCTTCGCGCAGGTGCGCGAGGTCGTAGCCGGTCAGGCAGCGGTTGAGTTTCGGAAACTTCGCGTCGATCAACGCGGCCTTGTCGTCGCGGATGCGCCGCGCGGTGCGATATACCTTGCCGACGCGGTCCTGCCGCGCGCAGCGGCGCTCCAGTTCTGCTTCGTCGAGCGCGTCGCTGTGCAGCCGCTCGCCGCCCATCAGCACGAAATCGAGTTCGAGCACGTGGTCGCGCGTCTTGCCGTACGTGCAGCTGCCCTGCCCGCTCGCGTCGGTGTTGATCATCCCGCCGACGGTCGCGCGGTTCGACGTGGACAGCTCCGGCGCGAAGAACAGCCCGTGCGGCTTCAGCGCCGCATTGAGCTGATCCTTGACGACGCCCGCCTCCACGCGCACCCAGCGCGCTTGCGCGTTGATTTCGAGGATCCGGTTCATGTTGCGCGACAGGTCGACGACGATGCCGTCGGTCAGCGACTGCCCGTTGGTGCCAGTGCCGCCGCCACGCGCGGCCACCGCGACGTCGCGGTGCGCGGGCTCGGCCAGCAGCCGGGCCAGCAACTGGACGTCATCCGCGTGCGCGGGGCAGATCACCGCCTGCGGCAGGCGCTGGTAGATCGAGTTGTCGGTGGCCTGCACGGTCCGGTTCGCGTGGTCCGCGCGGATTTCCCCGGCGAAGCCGGCGGCCTGCAGCGCGACGAGAAAATCTCGGTAAACGGTCGTGGACGGGCTGGCGGGACGGGGCAACGGGACGATCGACATGGGGCAAAGGCGCAATGGGGGTGGAGCCGGCCGGTTCGCGCACGCCAAAACATGATTTTTTGGCAAGTTTCCGCTCAACCGGGAATTCCAGTATCTTTGGATATTCCGTCAGAAACAAACGAATTCTTATCCGGCGAAGCTTGCATAAAACTCATGAATTACCGCCGTCTCACCCCGTCGATGTCGCTGCTGCTCGTGTTCGAGGCCGCCGCCCGGCATGAAAGCTATACGCGCGCGGCCGACGAGCTGTCACTGAGCCAGAGCGCGATCAGCCGGCAGGTCCAGACGCTCGAGGATCAGCTCGGCGTGCCGCTGTTCCGGCGTGAAGGCCGTTCGGTCAAGCTGACCGAAGTCGGCCGCCGCTACTTCGCCGAGCTGAGCGGCGCGCTCGGGCGCATTCGCGGCGCGACGCTGCAGGCGATGTCGCATCAGGCCGGCGCCGGCACGCTGCGGCTGGCCACCCTGCCGACGTTCGGGTCGAAATGGCTGCTGCCGCACCTGCACGGCTTCTACGCCGCGCATCCGGGCGTGACCGTGCACCTTCATTCGCGGATCGGCGCGCTCGATTTCCTCAACGACGACCTCGACGCGGCGATCACCGTCGGCGCGGGCGACTGGCCGGGCCTGCACGCGCACCGGCTGTACAACGAGTTCCTGATCGCAATCGCGCCGCCCGACGCCGGCGGCCGCCGCAAGGCCGACGCGCGCGCGCCGGCATGGGCGGCGAAGCAGACGCTGCTGGGCGTGACGAGCAATCAGCAGGCCTGGGCCGAGTGGTTCTCGCACTATCGGCTCGATCATCGCCAGATGCGGATCGGTCCGAGTTTCGAGCTGACGTCGCACCTGATCCAGGCCGTGCGCGCCGGAATGGGGATCGGGCTGGTGCCGAAGGTGCTGGTGGAGGATGAATTGAGCCGCGGCGAACTCGACTCGATCGGCGACGCGATCACCAGCCAGCGCAGCTATTACCTCGTCTATCCGCCGGGCAACGAGACGCTGCCGTCGCTCGTCGCGTTCCGCGAATGGCTGCTGACGTCGTGCTGACGTGCCGCCCGTAGCGGGCTTCAGGCACGCCACTCGCCGAGGATCTGCTCGGCCAGGTAATCGCACGGCGGGCGCGCAGACTGCGCGCTGCGCGCGAGCACGACCTCGAGTTCGCCGAGTGACGGCAGCCCGTGGCTCTCCGACAGCTGCAACAGGTGATCGGGCACGCAGCAGCGCGCGAGCGGCGCGATGGCGAGGCCGGCCTCGACCATGCTGAGCAGCCCGAGAAAGCTCGGGCTTTCGTATGACATCCGGTACGGAATCTTCCGCCGGTTCAGCGCCTTGATCGCATGATCGCGCGCCATGCTGCCGTGCGAGAACAGCGCAACCGGCAGCGGCCGCTCTTCCCACACGTTGCGCTTCGCCGATCCGGTCCAGACGATCGGTTCGAGCCGGATCAGCTCGCCGGACACGCCCTTGACGCGGGTCAGGCACGCGAGGTCGACCGTGTTGTCCTTCAGCATCGGCACGAGCGCACTGCTCGGCTGGCCGATCACGCGCACTTCCACGCGCGGATGCATCGCGGCGAACTTGCCGAGCACCTGCGGCAGCAGCGACGAGATGTAGTCGTCGGGCACGCCGATCGTCACACGGCCGCGGATCTCCGGGCGCACGACCGACGCCCACGCCTCGTCGCGCATCGCGAGCATCCGGCGGCCGTAGTCGGCGAGCATCCTGCCGTCGTCGGTCGCCGTCACGTTGCGCGTGTCGCGGATGAACAGCGGCTTGCCGAGCGCGTCTTCCAGCGTCCTGATCTGCATGCTCACCGCCGACGGCGACCGATGCACGGCCTGCGCGCCCTGCGCGAACGATCCGGAATCCGCGACGGCGACCACCATCGCGAGCACATCGAGGTCGAGCTTCTTCATGTCGATTCAGAAAAACTGATCAATCGATTCAGTTTATCCCGTTTTACTGTTCACCTCCATCGCCGGACAATGCATTCCGTCGGCACTCACTCGATGCAGGAAGCAGAAAACATGCATACGTCCGGATCGCTCTACGGGTTTCTCGTCATCGGCGGCATGCTCGCGGTGACGCCGGGGCCGAACATGGTCTACGTGATGTCGCGCTCGATCGCGCAAGGGCGGGCGGCCGGACTCATTTCGCTCGCCGGCGTGATGATCGGCTACCTGTTCTACATGTTCGCCGCGGCGTTCGGCATCACGACGCTGTTCATGAGCGTGCCCTATGCGGGCAGCGTGCTGGGCGCGGTCGGGGCGACCTATCTGCTGTACCTCGCATGGCAGGCGGTGCGGCCCGGCGGCCGCTCGCCGTTCGAGGTGAAGACGCTGCCGAACGAGCAGCCGCTGCGGCTGCTCGCGATGGGCGCGACGACCAGCGTGCTGAATCCGAAGCTCGCGATGCTGTTCGTGTCGCTGCTGCCGCAGTTCATCGACTACGGCCAAGGCAGCGTGTTCGGCCAGTCGCTGTTTCTCGGCTCGCTGCTGATCGCCGCGTTCGCGTCGGCCAACGGGCTGGTGGCGATCTGCTCGAGCCGCCTCGCGACGTTCCTGCACGGCCGCCCGGCGCTGCTGCTCGCGCAGCGCTGGGTGATGGGCATCATCCTCGGCAGCCTCGGCGTGCAGATGGTGATCGAAGCATCGAAGCTCGCGGGCGTCGCGTGAGCGTCACGCCGCCGCACGCTCCCGCACGGTCGCGGGCCGCGCGCGTGCGGCGGACAAGAGCGTAAGCGTCACGCGGCGATGGCCTGCCGCTGCGCCTCCAGTTCGCGCACGAGCGGCAGCACGCGCTTGCCGAAGTATTCGACTTCCTCGATGAAGTGCAGGAACCCGGCCAGCACGAGATCGACGCCGATCGCCTTCAGGGCGACGATCCGCTCGGCGATCTGCTGCGGCGTGCCGATCAGGTTCGTGCGGAAGCCGTCGTTGTACTGCACCAGATCCTCGAACGTCGACTTCGCCCAGTTGCCCTCGCCTTCGGGCGACGCCTTGCCGGCCTGCTTCGCCGCATCGCCGAACGCGTGCACGGCCTCGACGTGCGCATGCCGGATGATGTCGTCGAGCACGGCCTGCGCTTCTTCCTCGGTGTCGCGCGCGATCACGAACGCGTTGACGCCGATCCGCACGCGATGGTTGTTCGCGGCCGCCTTCGCGCGGATGTCGTCGATCTGCGCCTTCAGGTTCTCCGGCGTATTGCCGTTCGTGAAATACCAGTCGGACACGCTCGCCGCGTTGTCGCGCGCCGCGCGCGAGCTGCCGCCCTGGAAGATTTCCGGATGCGGCTTCTGCACCGGCTTCGGGCTCAGCGTGTAATCGTTGAAGCGATAGAAGTCGCCCTTGAACGTGAAGTTGTCCTGGGTCCAGATACCCTTGAGCGCCTGGATGAATTCCTTCGAGCGCCGATAGCGTTCGTCGTGCTCGAGCCACGGCTCGCCGATCGCGGTGAATTCGCCCTTGAACCAGCCGCTCACGACGTTGATCGCGATACGCCCGTTCGAAATGTGGTCGATCGTCGCGAGCTGTTTCGCGACCACGGCCGGATGCCACGGCCCCGGCAGGATCGCGGCGAGCACCTTGAGCTTCGTCGTCGCATGCAGCAGCGCCTGGCTGAACGACACCGACTCGTGCTGGTATTCGGCGCCGTAGCCGGCCGTGAAGCGGATCTGGCTCAGCGCGTAGTCGAAGCCGGCCGCCTCGGCCGTGCGCGCGAGTGTCTGGTTGTACTCGAGGCTCCAGTCGGTGCGCTGCTCGATCGTGCTGACGACGAGGCCGCCGCTGACGTTCGGCACCCAGTACGCGAATTTGACGCCGTCGGCGGAAGGGTCGGGAAGGCTCATGAAGGTGTCCTGGTCGAAGGGGAAACGAAAAAGCGGCTTACGCGGCCGCGACGGAAGGCGCGGGCGCGCGCAGTTGCGGCACCGCGCGGTCCACGGCGAGCGCGATGCGCTCGCGCAACGCCGCACTGGCGATCTGGTACTGGTCGAAATCGCTTTCGGACGCGTACACGCCGATCGGCAGCGTGCGCGCCTGGAAGAAGCTGAACAGCGGGCGCAGTTGATGGTCGATCACGAGCGCATGCCGCTCGCTGCCGCCGGTAGCCGCGAGCAGCACCGGCACGTCGACGAGTGCGTCGTGGCGCACGAGATCGAACAGGTGCTTGAAGAGGCCCGTGTACGACGCGCGATACACCGGGCTCGCGACGACCAGCGCATCGGCCGTCTCGATCGTGCGGATCAGCGCGTCGAGATCGGCCGGTACCTGCGCACGCGTCAGCGCGCCGGCCAGCCGGCTGCCGATCTCACCGAGTTCGATCAGCCGCGTCTCGATCGGCAGCGCGGCGCCCAGCGCCGTGACGATCGCGTCGGTCAGCGCCAGCGTGCGCGACGGCCGCTGCAGGCTGCCCGATATCGCGACGACGTTGAGGGTGTGGCTCATGCAATGCGTTCCCGTGGTGAAGCCGCGTGTCGATGCGGCGATACCGGTTCGGGTCAGCAAGGAGCGTGCCATCGGCATGGATGCGCGAAAGAAATCTCGTCCGGATAACGAAATTTCTTGTCATCGCCCGCCGGCACTGGCGCGCCGCCAAATGCGCGATGCTGGCAAGCGTTGCGATGCGCGTGTCACATCGATATTCCGCGACGCGATGAACGGGATGCAGCGGGTCTGCTGATGCGCTGCTGATCAGGCAGCAACGCATCACGCGCGATAGCGTCGAATTCGACGTCTCGACGTCGCGGCACCGCCGCTCTGCCGCGCCATTGCGGGTTCCGCAGCAATCGCACTTTGGTTATCAGAAATCGATGCTTTTCGCGCGCGGCGAAACGTTCAACACTCTGCTGACCACGCAGCAGCCGGACCGCGGCGCCCGCCGGCACGGGCGCGCTCGGCCCGGCCATCCAACGGTTCATCGCCATGACTTCGATTTCCGCATCGCCACGCCCGCTCAATCTTCGTATCGTCGCCGCATCGCGCGACCCGGCTGCACGGCAGGCCGCGGCGCCGGTGCTCGCGCTGCCCGAACGTCACGCACCGTCCCGCGCGCAGGCGCAGGTGTTCGCCGACCCGCGTTCGCTCGCGCTGCTCGAACAGGTTCGCCGCGTCGCGCCGAGCGACGCGAACGTGCTGATCGTCGGCGAGACGGGCACCGGCAAGGAACTGATCGCCCGCCGCGTGCACGCGCTCGGCGCCCGTCGCGACGGACCGTTCGTCGCGGTGAACTGCGGCGCATTCTCCGAAACGCTCGTCGACAGCGAACTGTTCGGCCACGAGAAAGGCGCGTTTACGGGCGCGTTGAGCACGAAGCCCGGCTGGTTCGAAGCCGCGCACGGCGGCACGCTGTTTCTCGACGAAATCGGCGACTTGCCGCTCGCGATGCAGGTCAAGCTGCTGCGCGTGCTGCAGGAACGCGAGGTCGTGCGGCTCGGTTCGCGCACGGGCATTCCGGTCGACGTGCGTGTGGTCGCGGCGACCAACGTCGACTTGCAGCAGGCGGTCGCGGCCGGACAGTTTCGCGGCGACCTGTTCTACCGGCTCAACGTCGTCCAGCTCGCGGTTCCGCCGCTGCGCGAGCGGCCGGGCGACATCCTGCCGCTCGCGCGGCACTTCTTCGACGTTTACCGCGACCGGCTCGGCGGCGGGCCGCACCGCCTCGATCCGCGCGCCGAGCGCCGGCTCCACGCACACGACTGGCCCGGCAATATCCGCGAACTGGAGAACGTGATCCATCACGCGCTGCTCGTGAGCCGCCACGACACGCTGCAGGACACCGACCTGCACATCGCGCCGCCGTGTCCGCCGGCCATCGCCGCGCCCGCGGCCCATTCGTCCGCCGACGCACAGGCGGCGCTCGAACACGCGCTGCGCGACCTGTTCGACGACGGGCACGGCAATCTCTTCGAGCACATCGAGGACACGGTCATGCGCGTCGCGTTCGAATTCAGCCATCGCAACCAGATCCGGGCCGCGCAGTTGCTCGGCATCAGCCGCAACGTGCTGCGCGCGCGGCTGATTCGCGCGAAGGCGATCACCGCGCTGAAGTAGCGGCGCCCGGCTCCCGGCGCACGCCGCCGTTCCGCCCCGGCGCCATGACGCCATCGCGCCGCGATCCGCGCCGCAACGTCCGAACCTGATGTATCGTGGCGCGAAGCGTACGCTTCGTTGCCCGCCCCGCACCGGTCGTCGGTCATGCGATCGGCTGCGACAGGCAACGGCTCGCGCACGATGCTCCGCAACACGAAAGCCGTCCGGCGCCCGTGCGCGCCCGGCCGAGCCCCGTTCACCCGTCCGGAATCCTTCGCCATGAAAAAGCTTGTGAACCGCCCGTCCGACGTCGTGCGAGAAATGCTGGAAGGCATCGCGCGACAATCGCCGCATCTCGCGATCCTCGGCGACGAGCACGTGCTCGTCCGCCAGCCGCTGCCCGAGCCGTCGCAGCGGCCGGTCGCGGTCCTGTCCGGCGGCGGCAGCGGCCACGAACCCGCGCACGGCGGCTATGTCGGCGAAGGGATGCTGAGCGCGGCCGTGTGCGGCGAAGTGTTCACGTCGCCGTCGACCGACGCCGTGCTCGCCGCGATCCGCGCGAGCGCCGGCCCGAACGGCGCGCTGCTGATCGTGAAGAACTACACCGGCGACCGGCTCAATTTCGGGCTCGCCGCCGAGCTTGCGCGTGCGGAAGGCATTCCGGTCGAAACCGTCATCGTCGCCGACGACGTGTCGCTGCGCGGCCGCGTCGAGCGCGGCCAGCGACGCGGGATCGCCGGCACCGTGCTGATCCACAAGCTCGCGGGCGCCGCCGCCGCGCGCGGGCTGCCGCTGGCCCGCGTCGCGAGCATCGCGCGCGACGCGGCGGCCGAGCTCGGCACGATGGGCGTCGCGCTCGACGGCTGCACGATCCCGGGCGCCGACAAATCGGGCTTCAGCCTCGCCGATCACGAGATCGAGCTGGGCCTCGGCATCCACGGCGAGAAAGGCGTCGAGCGCCGCGCGCCGCTGCCGGCCGATGCGCTGGCCGATACGCTGCTGTCGAGCATCGTCGCCGATCTCGTGCTCGACCGCGACGAACGCGTCGCGCTGTTCGTCAACGGTCTCGGCGCGACGCCGGACATGGAACTCGCGATCGTGCTGCGCGCCGCGTTCGACAACCTGAGCCGGCGCGGCATCGTCGTCGCGCGCGCGTGGGCCGGCACGTTCCTGTCCGCGCTGAACATGCCGGGCTGCTCGATCTCGGTGCTGCGGCTGAACGACGAACGCGCAGCGCTGCTCGACGCGCCGACGCAGGCGCGCGCCTGGCCGGGCGGCGGCCTCGTGAACACGCGGATTCGCGTGGCCGCGGCCGCGTCGCAGGACGCGCCGCCGCCGCCGCTCGATGCGGCCGGCCGCGCATGGGCCGCGCGCCTGCAACCGGCGCTGCACGCCGTGGCGCAGACGCTGATCGATCACGAGCAGATGCTGACGGATCTCGATGCGGCAGCCGGTGACGGCGATCTCGGCGCGAGCATGCGGCGCGCCGCGCACGCGATTCTCGAACTACCCGACACCGCGTACGGCACGCCGTCCGGTGCGCTCGCGGCGCTCGGCGCCGCGTTGCGCCGCGCGATCGCCGGCAGCTCCGGGCCGTTCTATGCGACCGCGCTGCTGCGCGCGTCGCGCCGGCTGGCCGATCTCGCCGAGCCGTCGCCGCGCGACTGGGCCGCGGCATTCCGCGCGGCGGTCGATGCGATCGGCGAACTCGGCGGCGCGCAGGCAGGCGACCGGACGATGCTCGATGCGCTGGTGCCGGCCGTCGATGCATTCAGCCGTGCGCTCGACGGCGATCGCGATCCCGCGAGTGCCTGGACGGCGGCCGTGGAAGCGGCCGAGCGAGGCGCGGAGGATACGGCGCGCATGACGCCGCGCGCGGGACGGGCCAGCTATCTCGGCGAGCGCGCGATCGGCACGCCGGATGGCGGGGCGGTGGCCGTGTCGTACTGGTTGCGGGCGTTGCTGCCGCACGTGCGCTGAACGGTGGCGGCGCGCGCGTCAGCCTGGCGTGCGCGCGTTCTTCCGCCCCGACACGAGAGAGAACGGCACGCGGGCCGCGCGGCCCATCGGCGGCCGGACCGGCATGGCGGAAGCCGTCGTCAGGTTCATGGTCGCGTCGCGCACGGCGGATGGCCGCGCTTTCGCCATGCACATGCGTGCCGCCTACCCGCTCACCCGTTCCCGTCGAACCGGTACAGCGCCGCCGGCGTATCGACCAGTACCTGTCTGCGTCCGGCCTCGTCCGGCAGCAGCGTCGCCAGATACCGGTACGCGAGCGCATCGTCGACGGCCTTCTCGTATCCGACATGCGGCCAGTCGCTACCCCACACGAGCCGCTGCGTACCGAACGCATCGCGCAGCGCGCGCATCGCCGCCAGCCCGGACGCCTGCCAGCGATCGGCGCGGTCGTTCCGGTAGGCGCCCGACACCTTGACCCACACGCGCTTGCTCGTCGCCGTCGTCAACAGATAGCGGAAGCCGGGATCGTCGATCCCGAGCCGCGGATCGGGCCGGCCGAAATGGTCGAGCGAGACGTCGACGCCCGCGTCGAGCAGCGGCGGCATCAGCGCCGGCAACCGGGCGGCCTCCGCATGCAGCTCGACTTGCCAGCCATGCGCGCGCAGCAGCGGAAACAGCGTGCGCCACGCCGCGTCCGCGAAATCCGGATCGCGTTCGCCGATCAGGTTCAGCCGGATGCCGCGCACGCCGAGCGGCGTCCATGCGGCAACCTGCTCCGCATCGCGCGCGGGATCGATCACGACGATGCCGCGCAAACGCGCGGGTTGCGCGCGCAGCGCGGCAAGCAGATAGCGGTTGTCGGTGCCCAGAAAGCTCGGCTGGATCAGCACGCCATTCGACATGCCGTGCCGGTCGAGCATCGCGAGGTACTGGTCGAGCGACGCGTCGTACGCGATCGTGTAGCGATGGCCCGGCACGAGCGGCAGCGACTTCAGGAACACGTGCGCGTGCGCGTCGACGCCGGTAACCGTCCGCCGATCCGGCGTCGCGCCGGCGCATCCGCCCAGCACCTCGGCCATCGCGATGCCGGCGAGTGCGCGGTTGAACGACCGCCTCGAAATCATGGGTGTCTCCTGTTTTTTTCGATTGAGGGTGAACGGCGCGGCCCCGCCGGCCGCGAGGCGGCGCATCAGCCTACATCGTGCGCGCGACGAGGAATATCGGGACGAACGACAGCACCGTCGACAGCGCGACGACGAACGCCATCAGCCGATGGTTGCCGCCGTACTGCGTGGACAGCACGTACGAGTTGCTCGCGCACGGCAGCACCGAATAGAGCAGGATCAGGTTCCCGGACAACGGCGTCACGGCGAATGCCTTGGTCGCGGTCAGCGCGAGCAGCGGAAAGCCGACCAGCCGGATCGCGGTGGTCACGAGCCCCGCGCGCACCAGTGCCGCCTCCTTGCGCGGCAGCGGCAGCCGCAGCGCGGCGCCCACGCAGATCAGGCTCAACGGCAGCGCGGCGCCGCCGAGCACGTCGACGGTCTGGTCCACGGCGGCGGGCAGACGCCAGCCGGTCAGGTTCAGCACGATCCCGAACGCGCTCGCGACAATCAGCGGATTCGCCGCCACCTTGCCGACGATCCGCACGAGCCCGCGGCCGCCGGCCTGGCCATGTTCGAACGACAACAGCACGAGCGTATTCGAGATCGCGACCATGTACGCGACGACGACCGCCGCGATCCCGTAATCCGCGCGGCTCAGCAGCCCCGACGCGACCGACAGGAAGATGTAGCTGTTGAAGCGGATCGAGCCCTGGACGATCGACGTGAACGATGCGTGCGGCACCGCGCACCATCGGCAGCCGAGCACGACAGCGGCCAGCACCGCGAGCGTGAGCCCCGTCAGCAGCACGATCGTCGACTTCGACGACGCGTCGAGCGGGCCGGCCAGACCGATCGAATGCACGAGGAAGGCGGGAAACAGCACGTAGTGGGTGAGCTTTTCGGCGGACGGCCAGAACGCCGCATCGACCAGCGCGAGGCGGCGCACGGCGATGCCGATGCAGATCAGGGCGAAGGCGGGTGCGACGGCGACCCAGGCGAGTTCGGTATGCATGGTTGGACGGATTCGGTGAGGGAAGCAGCGGATTTGTCTGCCCGGTGGCAAAGCGGTGGCTCGGGTGCGGTCGTCGCGGCATCGGGTTCGAACGGCAACCCGACGGCGGCGAGCGCCTCGTACGCGAGGGCCGGCGCGAAGCGCACGCCGGAGCCCGACGCGCCGGCCACCGCGCAGCCGTCGCGACCGATCGGCGCGACCCGCGGATTGCGGTCGGCCGTGTACCCGTCGACCGCCGTACGCGCGGCGAGATGGGCATCGCGCAAGCCGGGGAAATGACGATCGAGCAACGCGTGCGCGAGCGCGCGCTCGTCGGCGCTCGGCGCGACGCGTGCGCCGGCGGCGCAGCCCCACGCGTGCGACGTGATGCTCAGCAGCCAGCCGCGCCGCGCATGCACCGGGGCGAGAAAGGCCTGCGCGTCGGGCAGGTAGACGACCGGCGCATCCGCCGGGGGCGGCAAGCCGCGGCCGTCGACATCGAACGCGACGATCTTCTTCGTGACGATGTCGGTTCCCGCGTCGACGCCGGCTTCGCCGTCGATGGCCGGCCACGGGCCGCTGGCACGGATGAGCCGGTCGGCGCGCAGCGTCACGCCGGGGGCGACGACGGTCCAGCCGCCGGCATCGCGCGTCACGTGCGTGACCGGCGCATCGAAGCGCTCGACGGTGCGCGCGCCCGTCAGGTAGTGCGCGACCAGCCGCGGCACGTCGACCAGCCACGCGCGGCCGCCGCGCCACAGGCGCGCGCCGGCCGGCAGCGCAACGAGTGGTGTGGCGCCGGGGTCCGGCGGATCGTCGGTCACCGGCGGCGCGAGCAACGGACCGCCCGCATCGGGTGCGTCCGCAACGAAGGTGAACGGCGCGGCGCGCACGCAGCATCCGGCCCGTGCCCACGCACCGTAGTACGCGTGCGCGACCAGCGATCGCGCGCGCCGCGCGCCGCTGCCGCAGAACGGCGTGACGACGCCGGCCGACAGCGCCGTGGCCGTCTGCACGGCCGGCCGCGCATCGAACACGGCGATGCGCAGCGCGCCCGCATGCCGAGCCGCGACGTGCGCGATCGTCGCCCCCGTCACGCCTGCGCCGATGATCGCGAGATCAAACCGCATCGGCCTGCCACCAGACGGTGCTGATCACGAGCGGCGTCGCGCCGTCGTTCTGCACCTGGTGCGAGCGGTGCGATTCGAAATACAGCACGTCGCCGGCCCGCACGCGCACGGGTTCGCCGTCGTAGGTCAGCCGGCCGCTGCCCTGCGCGATCATCCAGCATTCGCGGACCGCGTGAACGTCCAGCCGCGACGTGCAGTTCGGCTCGACCGTAAACAGGCCGCCGCGAAACGGAATCTCGCCGTCGCCGAGCCCGGCGAAATCGGCCTGGCGCAACACGACGCCCGGCACATGGGACTCCGGCGGCAGCGCGCCGACGTGCGGAAACTTACGCGCGTTCATCGTGCACCTCCTCGCCGACGAGGCCCAGTTCCGCGAGAATCGCGTCGCGGTCGCGATCGAGCGCCGGCGCGGCCCGGCGCGTGGCCGGGTCGGGGCAGCCCGAAATCTTGATCGGCGTCCCGACCAGCCGGTACGGACCGACGTCGGGATCGTCGACGTCGATCAGCATGTTGCGCGCGGCCGTCTGCGGATGGACGACGGCCTGGTCGACCCGGTTGATCGGGCCGGCAGGCAGGCCCGCGCGCGCGAACCGCTCGCACCAGGCCGCGACGCCGTGCGCCGCCAGCAGCCCGTTGAGCGTGCGTTCGAGTTCGGCCTCGTGATCCTTGCGCGCCTCGCCGCCCGCGAAGCGCGGATCGGCCGCGAGCGCCGGCACGCCGAGCGCGTCGCACAGCAGCCGGAACAGCTTGTCGTTGCCGGCCGCGATGATGAGCGGGCCGTCCGCCGCGCGGTAGACGCCGAACGGCGGCGCGATCGCCGGCCGATAGCTGCCGACC
Source organism: Burkholderia sp. IO2 (assembly GCF_029522185.1). NCBI lineage: Bacteria > Pseudomonadati > Pseudomonadota > Betaproteobacteria > Burkholderiales > Burkholderiaceae > Burkholderia > Burkholderia sp. IO2. The sequence goes on from NZ_JAKWFH010000035.1 coordinate 49,628, forward strand.
GGCCCCGTGACCTCGCCGGTCGCGAAGTAACGGCCGATGAAATATTCCATCAGCGCGAGCTGGCAGTCGAACATGCCGATGTCGACCTTCGAGCCCTGCCCGGTGCGCCCGCGCCGCACGAGCGCCATCAGCAGCCCGGTCGTCAGGAACAGGCCGGCCGCCAGATCGCCGATCGACGGCCCGACCCGCACGGGCATGCGCCCGGGCTCGCCCGTCACGCTCATGATCCCGCCGAGCCCCTGGACGATCATGTCGTATGCACGGTGATCGCGAAATGGCCCGGTATGGCCGAACCCCGACGCGCTGCCGTAGATCAGGCGCGGGAAACGCGCGTGCAGCGTGTCCCAGTCGTAGCCGATGCGCGCCATCGTACCGGGCCGGAAATTCTCGGTGACGACGTCGGCCTTCTCGAGCAGCGCGTCGAGCACGCGACGATCGGACGGATCCTTCAGGTCGAGCGCGATGCTCTCCTTGCCGCGGTTGAGCGACGCGAAATACGCGGACTTGCCGCCGTACCACGGGCCGTACGCGCGTGCATCATCGCCGGTCGACGGCCGTTCGACCTTGATCACGCGCGCACCGTGATCGGCCAGCAGCATCGTGCAGAACGGGCCGGCCAGCACGCGCGTCAGGTCGACGATCAGCAATCCTTCGAGTGCGCCTTCCATCATGCGACCTCCCGCATGCCGGGCGGCAGGACCGCCGCCAGATCTCCCGGCGTAACCGGGTCGAAGTTCGCCAGCGGCGTGACGACCGGCGACGACAACCGTGCGAAGTCGCCCGCGTTCGGCTCGCCGCGCAAGCCGAGCGCCCGCCACGCGGTCTGCGCGAGCGCCGGCATCAACGGCCACGCGAGCAGCGCGAAACCCTTGGTCCAGCCGTACAGGTCGCCGGCCGCGCGCGCGCCGTCGAAGCGCGCGCTCCAGCGCTCGACGATGCCGGCCATCGCCGTCGGGTCGAACGTCGCGAAATCCATCGCGCGCTGCGCGTCGCGCCACGCCGCCTCCGCTGCCCGCACCGTCTCGTCGGTCGGCACGCGCGCGGCGAGCGGCCCGCCGATTGCCTCGGCCACATGCCGGCGTACCGTCGCGTACGGCCCGTTCACGAACCGGCAGAACGCATCGCGATCGAAGTCCGTGCGTCCGGCAACCGGATTGGTCGACGCGACGAAGCCGCGCACCGCATCGGCCGGCACGCGCGTGCGCGCCGCGAGATCCTCGACCCAGATCGCCCAACGCAGGCTCGTCGAGAACTTGCGCCCTTCCAGCGTGTAGAAATGATTGATCACGAAACGATCGAACGGCTTCGACACGCCGTCGGCCATCGCCATCGCCTGGATGCCGACCAGATGCGACACGCAGTTGTCGATCCCGAAGCCGTTGACGGTGATCACGTCCGAATCGCGATCGAACGGGTTGGCGCGCAGCCCGTGCCTGCGCGCGTAGAGATCGCCGACGAAGCGGATCGCGCCGAACAGCAGCCCGTGCCCGAACAGCGTGCGCGGCTCGCCGTCCAGCACATACGGCAACCCCCAGCCGGCATGGCTCGTCAGGCGGAAACGCGCGCCGTCGCGCGCCAGATGGCGGCGCGCGATATCGACGAACACCGGCGCGGTCTCGGTGCCCACCAGTTGCGCGACCAGCGCGGCCGGGTCCGCGATGTCGAAGAACAGGTTGTCCTGCTCGCGCATCGCGAGCGTCTCGCCCCAGCGTGCCGACGGTTCGCGCACGTCTTCCGGCTGGAAATGCGCGCCGCAGTCCTCGCAGAAGAATCCCGACACGTCGCGCGCGCACTGCGGGCAATGGCCCAGCAGAAAACTGCCGGTCACGTAACCGTCGCGCGCGGCCGAATACGGCATGCGTTCGCGCACCGTCGACACGCGCCGCTGCGCGGCCAGCCGTGCGACGAGCCCGTCGTGCGCGGCGAGGTACGCGTCGTGATGCGCATCGCCGAGCGGATCGACGAACAGATCGACGTCGATGTTCATCGCGGCGAGATCGTCGACGATGCCCGCGCAGCTCTGCCGCGCGAGCGCCGCCGCGTCGATGCCGGCCTGCCCGGCGCGCAGCGGGATGTAGGAATCGTACGGGTCGCTCGCGCATGCGATGCGTGCGACCTCGCCGCGGCTGCGCAGATGGCGCGCAAGCATGTCGAGCCGCAGGTACGGGCCCGCGATATGACCGAGGTGCAGGCGCCCGTTCGGCGCCGGCATCGCGGGGACGAGCAGGTAGTGGCGCGGGTCGCGGATCGTGTCGATCGGCATGATGGCCTCCGGGTCAGTCCAGCGTGACGGTCACGTCGGCCGCGAGCTCGCGCAGCAGCGCCACGATGTCGCGATCGAGCTCGCACTGCGCGATCAGGTACGCGATCTCGTACGCCTTGAACACGTCCTTCGGCAACGCCATCTGCGCGCCCTTGCCGGCGACGACCTGCAGAAAGCGCAGTTCCGGCCGCCGCCACAGCCGCTCGAAGCCCTCGACGCGGGCGATGCGCCCGAGCCCCGGCGGCATCACGATGCGCTGGCCCGCGCGCGTCGACGCGGTGCCGAGCCGGTCGTCGAGCGGGCCGTCGATCGCGCCGCGCGCGAGATCGAGCACGGTGCGGTACGGCGAGAAGCCCGCGACGCTGTACGGGATCAGGTGCGAGTTGATGAACTCGCCGCCGAGCCGCCCGCCGATCTCGAGAATCTTCGGGCCGTCGCGCGTCACCATCACGTCGGCGTGGAAGCCGCACCAGTCGATGCCGGTCGCCGCGACACCCGCACGCACCATGTCGCGGATCGCCGCCTGCGTGTCGGCCGGCAGCAGCGACGGCGTCACGTTCTCGTACTGGATCGGGATCGACCGGTCGAAGGTCTTGTCGATGATCGCGTTGATCGCGACGCGGCCTTGCGCGACGACGCCGGACACCGAATGCTCGCTGCCCGTCAGCTGTTCCTCGAGCAGCGCGTGATCGCCGTACAGGCTGAACATCTCGCCCTTCTCCGGCGAGTTGTACGCACGAAACGCACGATAGACCTCGACGGGATCGGCGAGCGCATCGACCGGAAAGATGCCGCGGCTGCCCGAGTTGCCGGCCGGCTTGAGCAGCGCGGGCGCGCCGATCCGCTTCAGCGCGGCGGTGAATTCGGCTTCGCTGCTGACCACCGCATAGCGCGAGTTCGCATTCGGCACCGCGTCGAGCACGCGGCGGGTCGCGGCCTTGTCGCGCACGTTGAGCGCGGCATCCGGCGCCGTGCCGCGCAAGCCGAGCCGATGCGACAGCCGGCTCGCGAGCACGACTTCGAGATCCTTCCACGCGACGACGCCGGACAACTCGACGCGATGTTCGCGCAGGTAGTCGAGAATCGTCCGTTCGGCCGCGTCGTAATCGCCGAGGCGCGTCGGAATGATGCCCGCGCAGCCGAACGAGCGGAATGCGTCGGGCGTCGGCGTCGCCACGTAGAGGTCGAGCCCGAGACTGCGCGCCGCGTCGATTTCGGCGATCCGCTCGCCCGGAAGCGCGCGTGTGTCGAGATACAGCATGGCCGGTGCATGGGTCATGGCGGTGTGCTCCTGTCAGTTCACGAGTTGTTGGGTGGCGGCCTGCGGCGCTTCGCCGTGCGGCCAGTCGACGAATCCCGGCGGCGTGCCGACTTCGTAGATGGACGCGCCCGCGATCGCGTTGGCGATCCGGCCGCTGCGCCACGCGGCAAGGCTCAGGTTCGGGTCGGCGATGCCGCGCGTCGTGCGCGCGGCGTTCTGGAAGAAAATTCGCGCGGCGCTCGGCCGGTTCCAGCGCACCGCGTAGTCGTCGTCGAGTTCCGGTGCGCCGTCGCGCGTGTGCATCTCGAAGCGCAGCGATTCGAGCGCGCCGGGCATCTGGAATTCGCTGCCCGTCGCGAGCAGCACGACGTCCGCATGCAGCGGCGCATGCACGCCGGTGCCGTCGTCGACGCTCAGCACGAAACCGCCGTCCGCGCGGTGCAGGTTCGCCATGCTGCGGCCCGGCATCAGCGCGCAATGGCCGGGACGCCCCTCGATGTGCGTGATCTCGTAGAGCCGCTGGTAGATTGCCGTCAGCAGCGGCAACGTGACGCCGTCGCTCGCGAGGCGCTGCGTCTCCAGCGCGTCGCGCTTGCGCTGCGGCGACAGCCGCGAGAAATGTTCGTTGTATTGCGGCACGAACCATTCGTTGACGAACGGCGAGTCGTCCATCGGCAGGAAGTTCTCGCGCCGCGTCAGCCAGGCGATGTGCGCGGGCGCGGCGTCGCCCGTCAGGCCGAGCAGATGCAGCGCGAGCTCGGCGCCGCTCTGGCCGCCGCCGACGATCGCGACGCGCCGGCCGGCGAGCGCCGGCCGCACGGTGCAGAACTGCGACGAATGCAGCACGTCGGCGCCCAGGTGCGGCCGCGCGCAGGCAGGCACGGTCGGGCGCAGGCCGACGCCGACCACGAGGTTCGCGGTGCGCACGACGCCGTGCGAGGTCGTGACGCGCAGCGCGCGCCCGTCGCGCACGACGCTTTCGACTTCGCAGTCGAACCGCAGGTTGTCGAGCGACGCGCACACCCACCGCATGTACTGCTCGAACTCGCGGCGGCGCACGGTCGGAAAGCGCGCGTTCGCGAACGAATACAGTCGTTCGGTGCGTTGCAGGAACGCAATGAACGAGTAGCGGCTGCACGGATCGGCCAGCGTCACGAGATCCTTCAGGAAGCTGGTCGTCAGCGACGAATCCGCGAGCATCAACCCGGGATGCCAGCGGAACTCGGGCCGGCGCTCGACGAACAGCGAACGCAGGCCGTTCAGCGGCGCCAGCAGCGCCGCCAGGCTCAGGTTGAACGGACCGACGCCGATGCCGAGCACGTCGACTTCTTCGCCGGCGAATGCCCGCGGCTTCGCGCCGTCGAGCGTCTGGATTTCGAAAGGGTTCATCGCGCCTCCCCGGCACCGGTGATCGAATCGTGAAAGGCAACGTCGTCGGCGTGGCCGAGCACGCGCGCGGCCAGCGCCGCGCCGCCGTGAACGGCCGTGGCGATCCCGCTGCCGCAATAGCCGCCGCACCAGCCCAGCCGCCCGGCCATGCCGACGTGCGGCACGCCGGACGCGGTGAAGCCGAGCGGCGCGGACCATACGTGCTCGACGTGCGCGTGTTCGAGCGCCGGGAAATACGCGGCCAGCCGCGCGCGCAACGCGGCCTCGACGCCCGCGGGCGGCACATCGGCCGACAGGCCGAGCCGGCTGCCGAACAGCAGCCGCCCGCGCTCGTCCAGCCGGAAATAGTCCTTGTCGGCGGACAGCGTGCCGTACACGCGCGGCTGCCGCGAAATGCGGCGCTGCGTCGCGTCGTCGAGGATGCGGGTCGCCAGCAGGTGCGTGCCGTAGCGTTCGAGCGGCGGGCGCACGTCGGCCGGCAGCAGCGACCATGCGTCCTCCGCGCACACCAGCACGGCGCCGGCGTCGACCGTCGCGTCACCGAGATCGAGCACGGCCGCACCGGGCGCGGGCCGCACGGCATGCACGCGCGCGCCGCGCCGGATCCGCACGCCGAGCGTCGCGGCCCGCACCCGCATCGCATCGCGGAGCGCGCGCGGCCGGATCAGCGCGAAGCGCAGGTTCAGCAACCCGGCGATCGCGTGCGCCGCGCCGGTTTCCTGCGTGACCGCCCGCGCGTCGAGCCACGCGACGCACGCCTCCTGCTGCGCCGCATGGCACGCGAACCGGTGCGCCAGTTGCGCCGCCGACGCGTCGTCGCACGCGAGCGTGATGTGGCCGGGATGCGCCCAGCCGCAGGCGAGGTTGCGGCTGTCGACGAAGCGCTTCAGGTAGGCGATGGCCTGCGCCGCCGCGCGCTCGGCGGCCTGCGCGTGCGCGGCCGAAACCGGGCCGCGCGGCAGTGCCGGCGCGACGCTCGCGACCGAGCCGAAGTTGAATGCGCTCGGCACGTCGCCCGGCGGATCAGCGTCGCAAACGTCGACCGTCGCGCCCTGCTCCGCCAGGTGGATCGCGGCGGACAGCCCCGTGTAGCCGCCGCCGACGATCGCGACGTCGGCGGTTCGTGTGCCGGGCGTCCTCATGCGTGCTCCAGCTGGCGTTGACGCGCGTCGACGAATGCGCGGTACGGCGCGTCGAAGAAGAACGCGGGCTCGCCATCCGGCGGTTCGAGCTGGTCGAGCCAGCAGGCCGTCGCCGAATACTTCGCGAGAAACGGCCGGCGCAGCCAGCGCGGATCGCGCGCCTGCAGGAAATTCAACAGGAAGTAGCGCTGTCCCTGCAGCTCGAGCGTGCCCGCGACCTCGACCTTGCCGGGGCCTGCGCTCATCGACGGGCCGCGCGCGCTGCGCGCGAGCCCCGACACCGACGCGATCGCGGTGTTGTAGATATCGAGCGCCCGCGCGAGCGGCAGCTCGAAATAGCCGCGCGGCCCGGTATCGCGCTCGACGAACATGTAGTACGGCACGATGCCGAGTCGCACCTGCCCGACCCAGTTGCGCCGCCAGACTTCCGCATCGTCGTTGATGTGGCGCAGCACCGGCCCCTGCGAACGGATCACGACGCCGATGCGGCGCAGGTTCGTCACGGCCTGCTCGGCGACCTCCGTCGACAGTTCGCGCCAGTGGTTCAGGTGCGCCATGACCGTCACGTTGCGCCCCGCATCGATCAGCGTGCGCAGCAGCGCGAGCAGCTCGGGCGTATCCGGATCGCTGACGAAACGGTACGGCCAGTAGGTCAGCGCCTTCGTGCCGATCCGGATGTTGCCGACGTGCTCGAGCCCGGGCTCCAGCAGCGGCATCAGGTACTCGCGCAGGCGCGTCGCGCTCATCACCATCGGATCGCCGCCCGTCATCAGCAGGTCGGTCACTTCGCCGCGCGCGCGCAGGTACGCGTGCAGCCGCGCGGCTTCGCTCGACGCGAATTTCAGCGACGCGTCGCCGACGAACTGCGGCCAGCGAAAGCAGAACGTGCAGTACGCATGGCAGGTTTGCCCGTGGCTCGGGAAGTACAGCACCGTCTGCGCGTACTTGTGCTGGATGCCCGGGCACGGCTCGCCGTCGAGCTCCGGCTCGTTGAGCCGCTGGTCCGCCGGATGCGGGTTCATCCGGGCGCGCAGGCGCCCGATCAGCGCGTCCAGGTCGGCACCGCGCGCCGCGTCGCGCGACAGCATGGCCAGCTCGCCGAGATCGTCGGGCGCGAGCATGTCGGGCTGCGGAAACGTCAGCCGGAACAGCGGATCGTCCGGGACGTTGGTCCAGTCGATCAGTTGTTCGACGACATAACGGTTGACCTTGAACGGCAGCACGCGCGCGACCAGCCCGATCTGCTCGCGCATTCGCGGCGGCAACCTCGCGAGCTGCGGGAGGTCGTCCAGCTTCGACCGGTTGTACGCTTTGAACACGGGATGCACCGGGATCGGCGGCCGTGGCAGCGCGCCGTCGTGCGTGGATATCCGTTGGCCCTCGGATAGTTGGATCATTGACTCGACTCCATTCTTTTAGATGTACTAATGTAGGTCGTGTGTCTCGTCTGCTCGCCGCCGGCGGCCAGGCAGCCCGCCGGCGTTCTGCAGATACTAGAAGCAATCGCCGCGGCGAAGCATTACGCCGGTGTTATTTATCCATAAGCGTTTCGCATGCGGCTTCGCACCAATTCAACGCGGTGCGGCGGCGCCCACCGCCGGCCGCGCCGCCGGCGCGCGCGGTGCCGGACGGGTTTCCGGCATCCGCCAGTACACGATCAGCGAAATCGCCGCGCACGCCGCCACGTACCAGAAGAACATCGTCTCGTTGCCGCCCGCCTTCAGCCGCAGCGCGACGAACTCCGTCGTGCCGCCGAGGATCGCCGTCGTCAGCGCATAAGGCAGCCCGACCGCCAGTGCGCGGATTTGCGGCGGGAACAGCTCGGCCTTGACCAGCATGTGCACCGACGTGAAGCCGCTCAGCACGACGAGTCCCGCGAACACCAGCGCGAACGCGGCTAGCGGCTCGTGCACATGCCCGAGCGTCGTGAAGATCGGCACCGACAGCAGCGTGCCGCCGAGCCCGAACCACAGCAGCACCGGCCGGCGCCCGACGCGATCCGATACGAGGCCGAACAGCGGCTGCAGCGGCATGTACAGCAACAGCGCGAGCGTGCAGATCCAGGTCGCCGTTTCCTTGTGCAGGCCGACCGAGTTGACCAGGTACTTCTGCATATAGACGGTGTACGTATAGAACGCGACGGTGCCGCCGATCGTGATGCCGATCGCGAGCAGCAGTTCGCGCCAGTGCGCCGCGAGATCGGCCGTCACGCGCGTCTTCGCCGCGCGCGCCCGGCTTGCGACGAATGCATCGCTCTCGACGACGTTGCGGCGCATGTACAGCGCGAACAGCGCCAGCACGCCGCCGACGAAGAACGGAATCCGCCACGCCCAGCGCTCGATGTCGTGCGTGCCGGCGAAGATCCGCTGCATCGCCAGCATCAGGCCGAGCGCGACGAGCTGGCCCGCGACCACGCTCACCTGCAGGAAGCCGACGTAGAAGCCGCGCCGGTTCGGCGGTGCGATCTCGCTCAGGTAGGTCGCGCTGGTGCCGTACTCGCCGCCCATGCTGAGGCCCTGCAAGAGCCGCGCGGCGACGAGCAGCGCCGGCGCGAGCATGCCGATCGTCGCGTAGCCGGGCGTGACGGCGATCAGCATCGAGCCCGCGCACATCGCGAGCACCGATTTCGTCAGCGCGGCCTTGCGCCCGTGCCGGTCCGCGTACAGGCCGACGAGCCAGCTTCCCGCCGGCCGCGCGACGTAGCCGACCGCCGCGATCGCCGCGGTATTCATCAGTTGCACGGTCGGCCGGTCGGCGGGAAAGAACGACGGCGCGAAATAGATCGAGAAGATGCTGTATGCGAGGAAGTCGTACCACTCGATCAGGTTGCCGGCGAGCCCGCCGACGATCGAGCCGATGCGCGGCGGCGCGTCGCCCGCCCCGGTTGGGGAAGTTGTCACGGTTGTCTCCTGTTCGTTCTGTTTCGGGCGGCCGGCAGGCGGCCGCCCGTGCCGCATGCCGGCCTTACGGCTGCCCGGCCGCGTAGCGTGCGTCGAGCGCGTCGAAGCGCGCCTTGTCGACGAGCCGCTGCCGTTCCGCGAACGGCGCGACGAGCGCGGGGTTTTCGTCGAGCCGGCCCGTGTCGCGCAATTCGGTCAGCGCGGCCTGCATCCCGTGCACCGCGCCCTGCAACGCCGCATTCGCGTACAGCACGACGCCGTAACCGAGGCGCGCCAGTTCGTCGCGCGAGCGGGTCGGCGTCTTGCCGCCGATCACGATGTTGATCAGTTGCGGCGTATCGAACAGCGCGGGCAGCCGTTCGACGTCCTCCGGCGTGTCCATCGCCTCGATGAACAGCACGTCGGCGCCCGCTTGCGCATAGCGGTGCGCGCGCTCGATCGCGTCGTCGATGCCGTGCACGGCGGCCGCATCGGTGCGCGCGACGACCAGCAGGTTCGGATCGACGCGCGCGTCGACGGCCGCCTTCAGCTTGCCGACCATTTCCGCGGCCGGAATCACTTCCTTGCCCGCGAAGTGGCCGCATTTCTTCGGCAGCACCTGATCCTCGAGCTGGATCGCATCGGCGCCGCTGCGCTCGAGCGTGCGCACCGTATGCAGCACGTTCAGCGCGTTGCCGAAACCGGTATCGGCATCGACCATCAGCGGCAAATCGACGGCGTCGCGCACGCGCGCGGTGTGCTCGGCCAGTTCGCCGAGCCCGACGAAGCCGAGATCCGGCAAGCCGAGCGACATGTTGGTGACGCCGGCGCCGCTCAGGTACAGCGCGCCGAAGCCCAGATCGGCGGCGATCCGCGCGCTGAGCGCATTGAACGTGCCGGCGACGAGCAGCCCCTGGCGGGCGGCGATGCTGCACCGGAAAGCGGCGCGACGAAGGGCGGTGGAATCGGTCATGCGAGGCCTCATTGGTCGAAACGAAACAGGGTGCGCGGCGAGTCGCGCAACACGCGCGCGCGTTCGCCGGCATCGGGCAGCCAGCGTTCGAGCGCCGCGCAGGTCGCGCCGAAATCGACACGTTCGCGATGCTGCGTATGCGGCCAGTCGCTGCCCCACACGAGCCGCTCCGGCGTGAACGCGCCGCGCAGCGCCTGCGCCGCGCCGAGCGCGGTGTCGGTGCCGTCGCCGGTCAGGCTGTTCCGGTACGCGGCCGACAGCTTGACCCACACGCGCCCGGTATCGGCAAGCGACAGCAGATGACGGAAGCCCGGATCGCGTTCGCCGAGCGCCGGCGACGGGCGGCCGAAATGGTCGATCACGAGCGTGCACGATTGCGCAAGCAGGCTCGCGGCGATCGCATGCAGGTCGGCCGCGTCGCGATGAATCTCGACATGCCAGCCGAGCGCGTTGATGCGTGCGAACAGCGCGCGCCACACCCGCGTGCCGAAATCCGGAATCGGCAGGCCGACCAGATTGAGCCGCATGCCCACGACGCCCGCGCGGTCGAGCGCGGCGAGCGCGTCGTCGTCGATCACCGGATCGACGACCGCGACGCCGCGAAAGCGGCTCGGGTAGCGCCGCAGCACGTCGACGAAGAACGTATTGTCGGTGCCGAGAAAGCTCGGCTGCACCAGCACCGCGTGCGTGATGCCGTGTGCGGCGAGATGCGCGACGTACGCGTCGAGCGACGCATCGTAGTCGGGCGCATGGCGCACGACCGGCGCGAGCGGCAGACCGCGCGCAAACACGTGCGCATGGGCGTCGACCGCCGCGACGGCCGTCGATGACGCGTACCACGCGGCCGTATCCGGCGCCGCTGAAACCGGTTCGACCGGCGGATTGACTGCTCGATCCATGACGACTTGCCTGCAAGAGGGGCCCGGCCCGGCAGCGGGCGACAGGGCGACGGAATGAACGAAGGACGAAAACTACAGCGATGCGCCGGCGCGCGCGTCGTCGTCGGCGCCCGGCCCGGCAGCCGCGTCGGGCAGACGGCGCCCGCGCGTTTCCGGCAGGAACCACACCGCGATCACGACGAGCCCGTACGCGATGCCCGCGTCGATGCCGAGCGCCGTGCCGAGCGGCAGCGATTCGCCCATCCGCCCGACCAGCACCGGAAAGCCCGCCGACACGATGCGGCCGAAGTTGTAGCAGAACCCGACGCCGCGGCCGCGCACGTTTTGCGGATACAGCTCGTTGAACAGCGTGCCGAGCGTCGCCGGGATGCCGGCCGAGCACAACCCGAGCGGGAACCCGAGCAGCAGCATCGCGACGTCGTTCAGCGGCAGGAACACGTACAGGTTCACCATCACCGCGCAACACGCGGCGAACAGCATCACGTTGCGACGCCGGCCGATCCGGTCCTGCAAATACGCGCTCAGGAAACAGCCGCAGATGAACGCGACGATCACGACCGCGAGATACGCGCCGGTGCCGAGCACCGACAGGTGCCGCTCGGTCTTCAGGTAGGTCGGCAGCCAGATCGTGATCGCGTGATAGCCGCCGTGCGCGCCGACGCCGATCAGGCCGCCGACCACCGTCGTGCGCAGCACCGACCGGTCGAAGATGCCCACCGTCGGCGCATCGTCCCCGTGCGCGGGCGCAGGCGTCGCGCGCGGCGGCTCGGAAATCGCGCGGCGGATATACAGCACCAGCAGCGCAGGCAGCGCGCCGATCGCGAACAGCACGCGCCACGCCCACTCGGACGGCAGCCACGCGAACACGATCATGTACAGCAGCACCGCCGCGCCCCAGCCGAATCCCCACGCGCTCTGCACGACGCCCATCGCCTTGCCGCGATGGCGCGCGCCGACCGTCTCCGCGAGCAGCACCGCGCCCGCGGTCCATTCGCCGCCGAAGCCGAGCCCTTGCAACGCCTTCAGCACCAGCAACTGCTCGAAGTTCTGCGCGAACGCGCTGAGGAACGTGAAGGCGGAGAACCAGCACACGGTGATCTGCAGCGCCCGCACGCGCCCGTAGCGATCCGCGATCGCGCCGGCCAGCAGGCCGCCGAGCGCGCCCGACACGAGCGTCGCGCCGCCGATCAGGCCGGCCTGCCCCTTGCCGATGCTCCAGGTCGCGAGCAGCGCCGGGATCACGAGGCTGAACATCTGCGTGTCGAGCCCGTCGAGCGCCCAGCCGGCAAAGCAGCCGCGCAACGTGCGCCGTTCGGTCGTCGAGAGTTCGCGCATCCAGGTCAACGGAGGTCTCCTCGTGTCGTCGCCGTGCGTCGCCTGAGCGCGCCGCTATCGGAGGCGCGGCCGGGTTCGACGACGCCCGATGTGCATCCTATGAATCATTTGGATAATTCGCTACTATGTTTCGAATAATTATTCATAACACACGCTTATGGAAATCAGGCACGTCCGCTACTTCCTCGCGATCGCGGATTCCGGCAGCTTTACGCGCGCCGCCAGCGAGCTGGGCATTGCGCAGCCGGCGCTCAGCCAGGCGCTGAACCGGATGGAAAAGGAACTGGGGGTCCGGCTGTTCGACCGGTCGCGGCGCGGCGCGACGCTCACGCCGGCCGGGCTCGCGATGGTCGACGATCTGCGCCTGAGCGTCGCGCGGCTCGACGCGGCCGCGCACCGGGCGGGCGAAATCGGCGCGCAGCGCGCCGGGCGCCTGACCATTGGCTTCGTCACCGCGGCGCTGTTCGACACGCTGCCGCGCGCGATCCGTGCGCTGCGCGAAAGCGCGCCCGACGTCGAGCTGGTGATGCGCGAGATGAGCAATGCCGAGCAGGCGATCGCGCTCGAGCGCGGCGAAATCGACATCGGGCTGCTGCATACGCCGGTCGCGGTGAACGGCCGGATGCGCGAGCAACTGATCCAGCGCGATCCGCTCGTCGCGGTGCTGCCGAAGGCATTCCCGCGCCAGCCCGACGGCACGGTGACGCTGGCCGACCTGGCCGCGGCCGGCCTCGTGTGGTTTCCGCACGATCAACTGCCGCTGATCCGCGCCGGTATCCTCAGCGCGTTCCGCCAGGCCGGGCATCCGGTCGACATCGTGCTCGACGTGAACCGCACGCTGACGGTCGTCGCATGCGTGGCCGCCGGCTGCGGCGTATCGCTGCTGCCGACGTCGATCCACGCGTTCGCGTTCGACGGGGTCGCGTACAGCCCGATCCGCGACGGCGCCGCGCTGCCGAATTTCGAACTCAGCGCGATCTGGCCCGCACGGTCGCGCCCGACGCTCGCCGACCGTTTCGCCGCGCTGCTGCCGTCGGCCGATACGCGGTCCTGAGCATCCGGCCCGCCGCCACACGGGCCGCCCCGCCACGGGAAAACCCCGATCCCCACATCGTCCTATGACATCGGGCATCGCGAATTGGCGGGATTACTTTGATCCTCGTCGGCGCCCGCCCGGGCGCATGCTGATAGCGAGGATCCCTCATGCGATACGTGCCATCGTGGACTTCCGTTTCCGCCGCGTCGTCGATTCCCGACGATGCGACCACCCAACGCGGCGAGGAGCCGCACAGTCTGCCGCGGGTCGCGATCGCGGCCGCCGCCCTCGGCAATGCGACCGAATGGTTCGATTACGGTATTTACGCGTACGGCCTCGCGTACATTTCCGCCGCGCTGTTTCCCGGCAACACCGCGAGCGCGACGCTGTTCGCGCTCGGCACGTTCGCGATCTCGTTCCTGATCCGCCCGCTCGGCGGCCTGTTCTGGGGCCCGCTCGGCGACCGGCTCGGCCGCAAGCGCGTGCTCGCGCTGACGGTGCTGACGATGTCGGGCGCGACGTTGCTCGTCGGCGTGCTGCCGAGCTATGCGACGGCCGGCTGGCTCGCACCGGCCGCGCTGATCGTGCTGCGCATGGTGCAGGGCTTCTCGACCGGCGGCGAATACGGCGGTGCGGCAACCTTCATCGCCGAATACGCGCCCGATTCGCGGCGCGGCCTGTGCGGCAGCTTCCTCGAATTCGCGACGCTCGCCGGCTTCTCGCTCGGTGCGTTCCTGATGCTCGGCTTCGCACTGCTGCTCGGCGATTCGGCGATGCATGCGTGGGGCTGGCGCCTGCCGTTCCTGGTCGCCGCGCCGCTCGGCCTGATCGGCTTCTACCTGCGCTCGCGCCTGGAGGAAACGCCGGTGTTCCGCGAACTCGAGGAACAGGCACACCGCCGCGAGCAAAGTGCGACGGCCGCGCTGCCGATCCGGCTGCTGCTGGTGCGCTATGCGAAGCCGCTGGTGCTGCTCGGCGGGCTCGTCGTCGCGCTGAACGTCGTCAACTACGTGCTGCTTGCATACATGCCGACCTACATGCACAAGGAACTCGGCGTCAGCGAGAACATGTCGCTGCTGATTCCGCTGATCGGCATGCTCGCGATGATGGTGCTGCTGCCGTTCGCCGGCTGGCTGTCCGATCGCGTCGGCCGCAAGACGATGTGGTGGATCTCGCTCGTCGGGCTGTTCGTCGCGGCCGTGCCGATGTTCACGCTGATGACGCACGGTCCGCTCGGCGCGTTCATCGGCTTCGCGGTGCTCGGCGTGCTGTACGTGCCGCAGCTCGCCACCATTTCCGCGATGTTCCCGGCGATGTTCCCGACCCACGTCCGCTATGCGGGCATGGCGATCGCGTACAACGTGTCGACGTCGCTGTTCGGCGGCACCGCGCCGATCGTCAACGACTGGCTGATCGGCAAGACCGGCAACGCGCTGATTCCCGCGTACTACATGATGGCTGCGTGCGCGGTCGGGCTGGTCGCGCTGCTGGCGGTGATCGAGACGCGCGGGTGTTCGCTGCGCGGCGACACGCTTCCCGGTCAGCCGGGCTGACCCGCGCGCCGGCGGCGCCCGGCTTCCCATAAACGGCATCCATCGCATCGCCCGCCGTCCGGCCACGGACGGCGGGCGATGTGCATTTCGGGCGGCCGAAACCGCCGCCGGATTGTTGTCGTCCGGACAACACGATGTGCCCCCGTGCGGCGCTGTCGGCGGGTGCGGGCCGTCACTACAATCGCTGACACGCTCGATCGGAATCCGGGCGCACCGACATGCGCGACCTTCGCGATCGCGCTCGCGAACCGCTCTGCACCGCGCAGTGCGGACTCCCTCACTCGACGAACAGGATTACTGAACATGAACGCACCCATCCGCAACGTCCAGCCGGTTGTCGCCCGCCTGGGCCACGAAGGTTCGGGCGAGCTCGTTTCGTCCCGCTACGCCGTGCGCATCGGCGCAGTCGACGTCGTACTGATCAGCGACGGCGTGTTGCCGCTGCCGACTTCCACCATGTCCACCAACGTGAGCGAAACGGACCGCAATGCGTGGTTCGACGGCCGTTTCCTGCAACGCGACATGTTCGACTGGGCGCTCAACATCGCGCTCGTGCGCAGCGCCGATCGCCTGATCCTGATCGACTCGGGTGTGGGCGACGGTTTCGAATACTTCACGCGCGCCGGGCGCTCGGTGATGCGCCTTGAATCGGCCGGCATCGACCTGGCCGCGATCACCGATATCGTGATCACGCACATGCACATGGATCACGTCGGCGGGCTGAACGTCGATGGCGTCAAGGCGAAGCTGAACCCCAACGTCCGCATTCACGTATCGGCCGCGGAAGTGGCGTTCTGGGAGAATCCGGACTTCAGCAAGACGGTGATGCCGGAAACCGTGCCGCCCGCGCTGCGCAAGGCGGCAGCGCGGTTCATGGCACTCTACGGCGAAAACATCGTGCAGTTCGATCGCACCGTGGAAGTCGCCGCGGGCGTGTCGGCGCGGGTGACGGGCGGACATACGCCGGGGCACTGCGTGGTCGACGTCGCATCGAACGGGGAAAAGCTGACGTTCGCGGGCGACGCGATTTTCGAAGTGAACTTCGACCACCCCGACTGGCAAAACGGCTTCGAACACGATCCGGACGCGGCGGTCGACGTGCGTCTCGCGCTGTTCAACGAAGCGGCCGACACCGGCGCACTGCTGGCCGCCGCCCATGTCGCGTTCCCGTCCATCGGCCATGTTGCGCGAAACGGCGACGGATTCCGTTTCGTGCCGGTCGTGTGGGATTACTGAGTGACGATCGGTAGCCGACGCGCACCGCAGGCGATGCACTGACGGTTTGCTCGAACCGTATCCGTACCGGCAAGAAAAAACGCCGCCGCATTTGCATGCGGCGGCGTCATCTCGCGCGCCGAGGCGCGCATCAGCACCGCTCGAACGTCACGCGACGGCCGACAGGTTCCGCTCGGCGACCTCGTCCACCGCATCCTTGACGATCGCGACGATCTCGTCAGCCTCCGCACGCGTCATCACGAGCGGCGGCGCAAAGCCGAGAATGTCGCCGTGCGGCATCGCCCGCGCGATCACGCCGCGCTGCAACGCGGCCGCCGACACCTGCGCACCGATCTTCAGCGCGGGATCGAACGGCGTGCGCGCGTCCTTGTCGGCCATGAATTCGAGCGCGGCCAGCATGCCGACGCTGCGCACCTCGCCGACGAGCGGATGCGCGCCGAATGCGTCGCGCAGCTTCGCGCCGAAGTAGCCGCCGACGTCGGCCGCGTTGCCGACCAGGTTCTCGCGCTCGAGGATCGCGAGGTTCGCGAGCGCGGCGGCCGCGCATACCGGATGACCGGAATACGTCCAGCCGTGCCCCATCTGCCCGTGTTCCTGCGAGCCGCGCGCAATCACGTCCCACACCTTCTCGCCGACGATCACGCCCGACAGCGGCGCATACGCGCTCGTCAGCCCTTTCGCGACCGTAATCAGGTCGGGCTCGATCCCGAAGTGCTGCGCGCCCATCTTCGAGCCGAGCCGCCCGAACCCGCACACGACTTCATCGGAGATCAGCAGGATGTCGTGCTTGCGCAGCACGGCCTGGATCGCGGGCCAGTAGCCGGCCGGCGGTTCGATGATGCCGCCCGTGCCCATCACCGGCTCCGCGATGAACGCGGCGACCGTATCGGCGCCCTCGCGGGCGATCAGCTTCTCGAGCTCGTCGACGCAGTACGCGACGAACTGCGCCTCGCTCATGCCGGCCGGCGCCTTGCGATACCAGTGCGGACACACCGTATGCTTCACGCGGTCGATCGGCAGGTCGAAATGCTGGTGGAAGCTCGGCAGGCCCGTGAGGCTGCCCGTCACGATGCCCGAGCCGTGATAGCCGCGCTCGCGCGAGATGATCTTCTTCTTGTTCGGGCGGCCGAGCACGTTGTTGTAGTACCAGACGATCTTGACCTGCGTCTCGTTCGCGTCGGAACCCGACATCCCGTAATAGACCTTCTTCATCCCCGCCGGCGACCAGTCGATGATCCGCGACGACAACTCGATGATCGCGTCCGACGCGTGGCCGACGTACGTGTGGTAGTACGCGAGCTGCTTCGCCTGTTCGTACATCGCGTCGGCCACTTCGGTGCGGCCATAGCCGATGTTCACGCAGTAGAGGCCGGCGAACGCGTCGATGTAGCGCTTGCCCTGGTGATCCTCGATGCGGATGCCTTCGCCGCCGCGCACGATCTTGCCCGGCAGCGCGCCGGTCTCGTGGTCGTATGCGTGCGTCGACGGGTGCATGAAGTGGGCACGGTCCTCGCGCAGCAGTGCGTCGATCGATTTCGTCATGATGAGCTCCTTTGAATGGGTCAGGCCGTCGCCGCAACAGGCAGGCCGAGATTGCCGAGGCAGAAGTACTTGGTTTCCGTGAACGGCTCGAAGCCTTCGGCGCCGCCTTCGCGCCCGAGGCCCGACGCCTTCATCCCGCCGAACGGGATCGGCGCACCGGTGAATTTCACGCCGTTGACCGACACCATCGCGAAATCGAGCCGCCGCACCAGCTGGAAGATCGTGTCGATGCGGGTCGCGCACACGTACGCGGCGAGGCCGTACTCGGTGTCGTTGGCCGTTTCGACCGCTTCGTCGAGCGTGTCGAACGCGCTGACGGCCGAGATCGGCGCGAAGTTTTCCTCGTCGACCACGCGCATGCCGGGCGCGGCATCCGCGATCACGGTCGGCTCGTAGAACCAGCCACCGAGCGCGTGCGGCCGGCCGCCCGCGACGATGCGTGCGCCGCGTGCCCGCGCATCCTCGACCCGCGCCACGGTCGCGTCGAATGCGGCCTGGTGCATCAACGGACCGACGTCCACGCCCGGCTCGAACGCGGGGCCCGTCTTCAGCGCCCGCACCGCGTGCGCATACCGTTCGACGAACGTGTCGTACAGCGGTCGGGCGACGAGCATCCGGTTCGCCGCGCAGCAGTCCTGGCCGGACGTCTGGAACTTCGCGCCGACGGCAACCTGTACCGCCTGGTCGACGTCCGCATCCTCGGTCACGATGAACGGCGCATTGCCGCCCAGTTCGAGCGCGATCTTGCGGATGCCGGCCTTCGCGGCGGTTTCGGTCACGAGCCGGCCGACGCGCGTCGAGCCGGTGAAGCTCACCGCACGCACGCGCGCATCGCCGACCAGCGTTTCCATCGCCATCTGCGGTTCGCCGAGCACGACGTTGAACACGCCGGCCGGCAAGCCGGCCTCGTCAGCGAGTTGCGCGAGCGCGAGCGCCGAGAACGGCGTTTCGTGCGCGGGCTTCACGACCACGGCGCACCCGACCGCGATCGCGGCCGCCGCCTTGCGCGTGATCATCGCGGCCGGGAAATTCCACGGCGTGATCAGCGCGGCGACGCCGACCGGCTCCATCACGGTGCCGAGATGCGCGCCGTCGATATGCGTCGGGATCGTGCGACCCGCGACGCGTTTCGCCTCGCTCGCGAACCATTCGACGAAGCTCGCCGCATAGCGGATCTCGCCGCGCGCTTCGGCCAGCGGCTTGCCCTGTTCCAGCGACAGCAGCGCGGCCAGATCGTCGACGTGACGCAGGATCAGCGCATGCCAGCGCAGCAACGCCGCGCTGCGCACCGCTTGCGGCGTCCAGCGCCAGGTCTCGTACGCGCGCTGCGCGGCGTCGACGGCCGCGACGATCTGTGCGCGTTCGAGCATCGGCACGTGGCCGATCACGGCCTGGTCCGCGGGGTTCACGACGGCGACCGTCGCGGCACTGTCGCTGTGGATCCAGCGACCGTCGACATAGCAGGTCGACTTGAACAGAACGGGGTGTCCGGGCAGCATGCTGCGTCTCCTCGTTGGTGGGCACGGACTTCATTGTGTCGCGCCGGCGCATGCGGAAATTTCGGTTTGCACGGCCGGAAATGCCGGTTTTTTCCGTATTGCCGCGCGTCGGCGCGAACTTTTACAGCCAGTCCGGCGCGCCGCCGGATTCGCACTTCACGACCTTCGTCACGATGTACGTGAAGTAGCGCTCGATGCCGAGGTCTTCCATCAGCAGCGCATCGATGAAGCGCTGGTAATGGTCGATGTCGCGCGCGACCACGTGCAGCACGTAGTCGACGCCGCCACCCGTCGCGTAGCACTGCGCGACCTCGGGTGCCGCGGCCACGCGATCCTCGAAGCGCCGCATGTCGGGCGCGGTGTGCCGCGACAGCGTCACCTCGACGACGATGCGGCTGCCCGAGAACGCGCCGATCCAGTCGACGTCCGCGCGATAGCCGCGAATCACGCCGCTTTCCTCCAGCTTGCGCACGCGCTCCCATGCCGGCGAAATCGACAGGTTCACGGCCTCGGCGAGCTTCGACTTCGTGATGCGCCCGTCGCGCTCGAGCAGGCGCAGGATCGCGAGGTCGTATCGGTCGAGCTTGATCACGTCGTGCGCGTCCTCATACGGCCACCGGAATGTTGCGCTCGACGATGTCGGCCACCACCGCGACCGTGTCGCCGGGCTGTACGATGCCCGGGAAGTGCCGGGCCGCGAGCAGCCCGCGCCGCCGCGCGACGTATTCGACCGGCGCGACGCCCGTGCGGTCGACGGCGTGCACGCGCGCGAGCACGTCGCCGGCGTCGACCTCGGTGCCGAGATCGCGGCACATCTCGAGCAGCCCGTGATGCTCGCTCGTCGTGAAGCACGAACCGTCCGGCATGTCGAGCAGCGTCGTCGTACGTGGCGCGTTGCCGTCCACGACGTCCTTCGCGATCACGCCCGCATGCGCGAGAAATCCGTACACGCCGCGCTCGGCGATCGCGACGCTCGCCGCCGTCGACGTGCCGCCGCCGCCCAGCTCGGTCGACACGAACACCTTGCCGGCTTCCTCGGCCGCGCTGTCGTAGAGACCGACGCTGTCGAGTTCCAGCATGCGCATCGAATACGGCGCGCCGAACGCGCGCATCGCACGCTCGCAGCGCGCTTCCTGCTCGCGATCCTCCAGCACGTGAATCGCCGCGAACGGCACGAAGTCGAGCGTGCGCCCGCCCGCGTGAATGTCGAGCACGTGCGTCGCGAGCGGCAGCAGGTGGCGCTGGAAGTAATCGGCGATCTTCTCGGTCACGGTGCCGTCCGGCCGACCCGGGAAGCTGCGGTTCAGGTTGCCGGCATCGATCGGCGACGTGCGGCAGCCGGCGCGGAACGCCGGATAGTTCATGAACGGCACGACGATCACGCGGCCGGTCACGTCGGCCGCCTTCAGCGAACCGGCGAGCTTCGACAGCGCGACCGGCCCCTCGTATTCGTCGCCGTGGTTGCCGCCGGTCAGCAACACCGTCGGCCCGTCGCCGCGCTTCACGACGGTCACCGGAATCATGATCGCGCCCCACGCGGAATCGTCGCGCGAGTAAGGCAGCTTCAGGAAGCCGTGCTGTTCGCCGTCCGCGTCGAAATCGACGGTCGGCGTAATCGGGGAAGCACGCATCGCCCTACTCCTTCACGAACAGCTTGCGCGGCACGTTGCAGAACGTCTCGACGCCGGTCTCGGTGATCAGGATGCTTTCCGTGATCTCCAGCCCCCAGTCGTCGAGCCACAGCCCCGGCATGAAATGGAACGTCATGCCGGGTTCGAGCACCGTCCGGTCGCCCGGACGCAGGCTCATCGTGCGCTCGCCCCAGTCGGGCGGATAGCTTGCACCGATCGGATAGCCGCAGCGGCTGTCCTTCTCGATGCCCGCGCGGCGCAGCACCGCGAAGAACGCGTTCGCGATGTCCTCGCACACGTTGCCCGGCTTCGCGGCCGCGAGCCCGGCCTCGATGCCCTCGACCACCGCGCGCTCGCCTTCGACGAAGTGCGCGGGCGGCTTGCCGAGATAGACGGTGCGCGACAGCGGGCAGTGATAGCGGCGGTAGCAGCCGGCGATCTCGAAGAACGTGCCGGCGCCGCGCGCGAACGTCGAGTCGTCCCAGGTCAGGTGCGGCGCGGCAGCATCCGCGCCGGTGGGCAACAGCGGCACGATCGCCGGATAGTCGCCGCCGAAGCCGTCCGCGCCGCCGATCCCGGTCGCATAGATCTGCGCGACCAGGTCGCTTTTCTTCATGCCCGGCTCGATCGTCTCGACGATGTGCGCATGCATCCGTTCGACGATGCGGGCGGCCACGCGCATGTACTCGATCTCGCGCGGCGACTTCACCGCGCGCTGCCAGTTGACGAGCGCGGTCGCATCGACCCAGCGCGCGCCCGGCAGATGCCGCTGCAGCGACGCGTACGCCGCCGCGCTGAAGTAGTAGTTGTCGAGCTCGACGCCGATGCGCAGCGTGCTCCAGCCGCGCGCCGCGATCACCTCGGTCGACAGGTAATCCATCGGATGGCGCGCGCTCGACTGCACGTAATGATCGGGATAGCCGACGATATTTTCGTGCGCCATGAACGCGGTGCGCTTCGCGCCGTTCGCGTCCTGGCTGCGGCCGAACCACACGGGTTCGCCGTCCAGTGCAAGCAGCACGCACTGGTGCACGTAGAACGACCAGCCGTCATAGCCGGTCAGCCAGCCCATGTTGGTCGGGTCGGTGACGATCAGCAGGTCGATGCCGGCCCGCTCCATCGCCGCACGCGTCTTCGCGATCCGCGCAGCATATTCGCTGCGCGCGAACGCGAGACGCGGCGCGGCTTCGTTGGTTTCGATGACTGCGGCCATCTGTCTCCTCTCAAGTCGTGAGGTCGTTGTGAAAAATCGTGCCCGCTTCGGCCGCGCGGGCGCGCTGCAGCGCGAGCACGGCGATCGCGGTGTCCTGCGCGCCGGTGCCGGTCAGGTCGCAGATCGTGATGTCGTCGCGATGCGTGCGGCCTTCGCGCCGGCCGGCGATGACTTCGCCGAGCTCGGGAAACACCGCATCGGCCGCGACCACGCCAGCCGCGATCGCATGCGCGAGCTCGCCGGCCACGCGGGTCTGCTGCAGCCGGTCGCAGAAATAGCGTGCCGCGCCGAACACCGACGGCGCGAGTTCGGTCTTGTAATCGGCGTCCGAACCCATCGCCGTCACATGCAGCCCGGGATGCAAGTCCTCCGCGTGCACGAGCGGCGCGCGGCTCGGCGTGGTCGTCACGGCGATGTCCGCGTCGGCCAGCGCCGCATGCACCGAGCGCGCGACCGTCGCATCGATGCCGTGCGCCGCGCGCACGTCGGCCGCGAACTGCGCGGCCCGCGCGGTGTCGCGCGCCCACACCGTCACGTGGGTGATGTCGCGCACCAACCTCAGCGCGGCGAGTTGCAACCGCGCCTGCTCGCCCGCACCGATGATCGCCGCGCGGTGCGCATCGGCGCGCGCGAGCCGGCGCGCGGCCACGGCGCCGGCCGCCGCGGTGCGCACGGCCGTCAGGTAGCCGTTGTCGAGCAGCACGGCCTCGGTCAGGCCGGTGCGGGCCGACAGCACGAGCATCAGCCCGTTCAGGCTCGGCAGCCCGAGCGACGGATTGTCGAAGAAGCCGGGGCTGACCTTGATCGCGAAGCTGTCGAAGCGCGGCAGGTACGCGGTCTTCACGTCCACTTCGGCGTGGCGCGCCGGCAGCGCGAGATTCAGGATCGGCGGCATCACGACGGCGTCGGTCGCGAGCGACGCGAACGCGGCCTCGACCTGGTCGATCGCGGCGAGATCGAGCGACACCAGCGCACGCAATTGCGCCTGGCCGAGCAACGTGACGGGATGGGCCATGTCAGTGCTCCGAAACGAGCCGGCGATGCGCGGCCATGTCGATGTTCGCGCCGCTCACGACGACCACGATCGGGCCGCCGCGATCGCGGCGCACGATCCGCTCGTCCAGCAATGCGGCGAGGCCGACCGCGCCGGCGCCTTCGACGACGAGCCGTTCTTCCCGATACGCATGCGCGATGCCGCGCGCGATCGACGGCTCGTCGAGCAGCACGACGTCGTCGGCCAGCGCGCGCGTCATGTCGAACGTGTAGCGGTTGTCGAGGCCAATGCCGCCGCCGAGCGAATCGGCCAGCGCCGGCTGCTCGTCGACGTCGACCGGGCGGCCGGCCGCGAGGCTCGCATGCATCGCGGCGCCGCGCGCCATCGAGACGCCGATCACCTCGATCGGCGGCCGGATCGCCTTCGCGGCAAACGCGACGCCGCTAAACAGGCCGCCGCCCGACAGCGGCACGACGAGCGTCGCGGTATCGGGCAGCGCTTCCAGAATCTCGACGCCGATCGTCGCCTGGCCGGCGATGATGCGCGGATCGTCGAACGGCGGCACGTACGCGTAGCCTTCGTCGCGCACCAGCCGCCGCGCTTCGACCTGCGCGTCGTCCTGGCTGTCGCCGACGATCACCACGCGCGCGCCGAGCGCCGCGACCGCGTCGACCTTGTTGGCCGGCACGAGCGACGACATGCAGACGGCCGCGTCGATGCCGAGCGCGCGTGCCGCATGCGCGACCGCGCGGCCGTGGTTGCCGGTGGACGCGGTGACCACGCGCGTCACGCGCTGCGCGGCAAGTTCCGCGAGCGCGTTGGTCGCGCCGCGCAGCTTGAAGCTGCCGGTCGGCTGCAGCGTTTCGAGCTTCAGATGAACGGGGGCGCCGACCCGCGCGGACAGCGCGGCGGACGCGACGAGCGGCGTACCGTCGGCGCGCCCGGCGAGGCGGCGGCGCGCGCGATAGACGTCGGACAGCGACAGGAAAGACATGGAACGCACGCCTCGCGACGAATGTGATGCGATCCAGTCTAATGTTCCAAATCGCGCTTTCGAATGTCCTAATACATTGCGCGCGACATCGCGGCAGCGCCGCCGGTTCAGTGGAAATCGTTCAGGTGCGGATACTGTTCGAACACGCCGGCGATCGTTTCGAGCGCCGCGTTGCACGCGGCATCGGACGTTTCGGCGCCGATGCACACGCGCACCGCGTTCGGCCGCTCCGTGCCGCCGACGAGAAACGGATCGGGCGACGTCACCGCGATCTTGCGGGTGCGCAATTCGCGCACGATCCGCTCGGCCTGCCAGTAGTCGGGCACGCGCAGCCAGGCCGACAGCGCGTTCGGGTGCGCACCGAGCACATACGGCCCCAGCGCGGCCTTCACCATCTCCTGACGCACGGCGAGCCGCTGGCGCTGCAGTTCGACGAGCCGCCGCGCGGTGCCGTCGGCGATCCAGCGCGTCGCGATCTCCGCGATCGGCGACGTCGCCATCCAGCTGCTCACGCGCAGCACGCTCTCGACGCGCAACGCGAGCCGCCGCGGCATCGCGAGATAGCCGGTGCGCAATCCGGTCAGCACCGATTTCGTCATGCTCGTGCAGTAGAAGCCGAGCTCCGGAATCAGGCTCGCGATCGGCGTGCCCGTCTTCTCGGGCAGCGGACCGTACACGTCGTCCTCGATCACGTACACGCCGTAGCGCGTCGCGATGCGCGCGATCGAGCGCCGCCGCGACTCGGTCATCATCGACACGGTCGGATTATTGAGGGTCGGCGTGCAGACGAGCGCGCTGATCCGCTCGCCGTCGCACATCTCCTCGAAATGTTCGGGACGAATGCCGTGCTCGTCCATCTCGAGCCCCTTCAGCGTAAACCCGAGCACGTTCGCGGAGCCGATCACGCCGTGATCGGTCAGGCTTTCGCACAACACGGTATCGCCCGGCCCGACGATCGACGCGAGCGCGAGAAAGATCCCGTGCGCCGCGCCGTTCGTGACCAGCAGCGATTCGCGGTGCACCGGCATGTTCAGCGACGCGAGCCACGCGGCGCCGGCGTCGCGATGCGCATCCAGCCCGGCGATCGGCCGGAACGAGCGGATCCACGGCTGGTCGTCGGTGCCGGCCAGCGCCGCGCACACGCCGCGCCACGCGGCATCGTGCTCCGGCGTGTGCACGATGCGGGCGATCGAGAAGTCGACCAGTTCGCGCTCGGTCGTATCGAGGATGTAGTTCGACATCGATTCGGTCACGCGCGCGGCCACGAAGCTGCCGCGGCCGACCTCGCAGCGGATCAGCCCCTGGCGCTCCAGCTCCTTGTACGCATTGGTGACGGTCTGCACGCTGACGCCGAGGCTCGATGCGACGTCGCGCTGCGGCGCGAGCCGGGCGCCCGGCGCGAGCGCGCCGTTCTCGATGTCGCTGGCGATCGCCTTCACGAGCCGCTTGTATTTCGACTCGATGCCGTGCACCGCGCCGATCGCGTCGCGCCAGCCTGCCGATACCTCCGTCCGTCCCATCTCGATGTCTCCGTCGTGGCTTCCGCATGGTCGCTCAGAAAGACACCCCGAAAATATTGTCCTAGTGCAATCGCGCGCGAAAGCAGGACTTACGGGTCGAATCGAGCGAGGCAATCGGCGTGCCCGGGACAGAGACGAATCCGGCACCTTTATCGTTCGGACCCATGTCGCGGGCCGCCTACCCGCGCAGAATCCGCCGCGCCTTCAGGATCACCGGCGTGTCGACCATCCTGCCGTCGAGCGCCACGGCCGCGCCGCCGCTCGCGTCGACGGCATCGAGCACGCGCCGCGCCCACGCCTGTTCCGCGTCGGTCCATGCATACGCGCGGTGCACCGCGTCGATCTGCTTCGGATGAATGCACAGTTTCCCGCCGAAGCCGAAGCCCCGCGCGTAGCGCGCATGCCGTTCGATCGCGGCCGGATCGTCGATGACCGTCGACACGCCGTCGACCGGCGGCGCGATCCCCGCCAGCCGCGACGCGAGCACGATCCGCGAGCGGAACGCGTTCAGCGCTTCGCCGTCGCCGTCGATCCCGAGGTCGACCTGGAAATCGAGCGTGCCGAACGCCACGCGCACGACGCGCGGCGCCGCACACACCTGGTCGAGCCCCGCGATGCCGGTCGCCGTCTCGACGATCGGCAGCAGTTCGAGTGCGCGATGCGCATGCGCGAGCACCGCGTCCACCTGCGCACGCGTGTCGCACTTCGGCAGCATCACGCCGGCCACGCCCGGATGCGCGGCGAGCGCCGCGAGGTCGTCGGCGAACCATGCGGTGTCGGCCGCGTTCACGCGCACCCACACGGGCCGCGCGGCATCGAGCTGCGCGACGACCGCATCGCGCGCCGCCGGCTTGCCGTCCGGCGGCACGGCATCCTCGAGATCGACGATCACCGCGTCGGCGCCGGCCGCGCGCGCCTTCTCGAAGCGCTCCGGACGATTGCCGGGAACGAACAGCCACGAACGGGCGGACGCGGACGTCATGCCGAGGCCTCCAGAAACAGCGTGCCGATCGCATCGCACGATGCGACCTGCCACGCGTCGGCAAGGAGCCGCTCGACCTCGGCGCCGGACGCCGCGCCCGAGAACGCGGCGAGCGTGCGTACCTTGCGCGCGATCTCGTCGCGCGACAGCGTGTTGCCCGGATCGCCCTTCGGCTCGTCGACGCGGCCCGTGAACGTGCGGCCGTCGCGCGTCGTGACCGTGACCTTGCCGATCCAGCGCGCCGGATACGCGCGATCGACTTCGTCGTCGAACGCCATCGACACGCGGTCGCGGAACGCGGCGACGTGGGCAGCCGCGTAATCGCGCTCGAATTCGTCGACGCCCGCGTGCCCGTGCAACGCGGCCAGCGCGAGCACGGTGCCCATGTTGAACTTCGCCTGATGCACGGTGCGCGGCACCGTGACCGTGCCGAGCACGTCGAGCGCACCCTGGTGCACGTGCGTGACGACCGTCCCGATGTCCGCCGCCGCCAGCCGCTCGCGCGCCATCACCGCGAGCAGCGCGTCGGCGGCCGGATGCGTGTGGCGGCACGACGCGTGATACTTGAACGACGTTTCCGCGGTCGCCCAGCGCGCGCCGAGCCGGTCGGTCAGGCGGGCCGGGTCCGCATCGGTCGACATGCCGGCCGCCATTCCCTGCGCGCCTTCGAGAATCCGCGTGGCGCCGCGAAACCCGTCGCGCGCGAGCTCGGCCGCCATCAGCCCGTTCGCGGCGGCCATCGCCGTATGCAGCTGCTTCGAATCGGCCGCATCGCGCAGGAATTCCCACAATCCGCTCGCCTGCGTGCCGGCCGAGCCGAACGCATCGAGCATCCGTTCCGGCGGCAACCCGAGCAGCCGCCCGGCCGTCGCGGCGGCCGCCACCGTACCGGCGGTGCCGGTCGTATGGAACACCTTGTAGTGCGAACGCCCGAGAAACTCGCCGACGCGGATGCCGACTTCATAGCCGGCGACCGCCGCCGCGATGAAGTCGCGCCCGCTCGCGCCGCGGGCCTGCGCCAGCGCGAGCGCGACCGGAAACACGACGGTCGCCGGATGAAACACCGCGCCGTTGTGCACGTCGTCCTGTTCCGCGAAATGCGATGCCGCGCCGTTCGTCATCGCCGCGAAGTACGGTGTCGCGGGCGTGCGGTCGATCAGCACGTCGGCCGTGCCGGGCCCGCCGGGCGAGCCGCCCGCGCGGCGCGCGAACGCCGCGATCGTCTCGACCGGGCGCGCGCCCTTGCCGGCCAGCGCGGAGCCGAGCCAGTCGACGTAGAGGTTGACGGTGCGCGCGACGACGTCGGCGGGAATCGCGTCGAAGCGCAGCTGCGACGCGAACGTCGCGAGCGTGCGGCCGGGGGCGGTGGCAATGGCGGGAATCGGATGGGTCATCGTCGTCGTGAAAGCGGAATCAGATCGTGCCGTTCGCGCGCAGCGCAGCGATCCGCGCGCGGTCGTAGCCGAGTTCGGCGAGGATCGCATCGGTATGCTGGCCGAGCGCCGGCACCGCATCCATGCGCGGCTCGACGCCGGCGGGCAGCCCCGGCGGCAACAGCGCGGGCACCGGGCCCGCGGCCGTGTCGACGCTGCGCCAACGCTCGCGCGCCTGCAATTGCGGGTGCCGCCATACGTCGTCGAGCGTGTTCATCTGCGCGTTCGCGATGCCGGCCGCGTCGAGCCGCTGCATCACTTCGGCGGCCGTCAGCGTCGCGAACGCATCGACGATCAGCGCATCGACCGCGTCGCGCGCCGCATGCCGTTTCGAATTCGCGTTGAAACGCGGATCGTCGGCGAGCGCCGGCTGCCGCAGCACCTGCTCGCAGAACAGCTTCCATTCGCGCTCGTTCTGCAGCCCGAGCATCACGGTCTTGCCGTCGCCGGCCGGGAACGGGCCGTACGGACAGATCGTCGCGTGCGACGCGCCCGACGGCGCGGGCGGGCTTTGCCCGTCGATCGCGTAGTAGAGTGGGTAGCCCATCCACTCGACCATGCTCTCCAGCATCGATACGTCGATCCGGCACCCTGCGCCGGTGCGGCCGCGCATCAGCAGCGCGCTCAGGATGTTCGTGTACGCGTACATGCCGGCCGCGATGTCCGCGATCGAGCAGCCGGCCTTCGCCGGTTGCCCGGGCGAGCCCGTGATCGACAGGAACCCGGCTTCGCTCTGGATCAGCAGGTCGTACGCCTTGCGGTCGCGATACGGGCCGTCGTCGCCGTAACCCGAGATGTCGCAGACGATCAGGCGCGGATGCGTGTGCTTCAACGCGTCGTAGCCGAGCCCGAGACGCTCGGCCGCACCGGGCGCGAGATTCTGCACGAGCACGTCGGCATCCGCGAGCAGCGCGTCGAGCACGGCCGCCGCAGCGGGCTGCTTGACGTCGAGCGTCAGGCTCTCCTTCGAGCGGTTCACCCACACGAAGTGCGACGACAGCCCGTGCACGCGTTCGTCGTAGCCGCGCGCGAAATCGCCGCTGCCCGGCCGTTCGATCTTGATCACGCGCGCGCCGAGATCGGCGAGCTGGCGCGTGCAGAACGGCGCCGCGATCGCATGTTCGAGGGTGATTACCTTGATGCCGTCGAGGGGTCGCATCGTCGGCCTCCGTCAGAACGAGCGCGGCAGGTCGAGGAGGTGCTCCGCGACGTAGGCCAGGATCAGGTTGGTCGAGATCGGCGCGACCTGGTACAGGCGCGTTTCGCGGAACTTGCGCTCGACGTCGTATTCGCACGCGAAGCCGAAGCCGCCGTGGAATTGCAGGCACGCGTTCGCGGCCTCCCACGACGCGTCGGCCGCGAGCAGCTTCGCCATGTTCGCCTGCGCGCCGCACGGCGCGTGCGCATCGAACCGGCGCGCGGCGTCGAAGCGCATCAGGCTCGCGGCCTCGACGTTCACGAACGCGCGCGCGATCGGGAACTGCACGCCCTGGTTCTGCCCGATCGGGCGGCCGAACACGACGCGCTCCTTCACATACTGCGACACCTTGTCGATGAACCAGTAGCCATCGCCGATGCATTCGGCCGCGATCAGCGTGCGCTCGGCGTTCAGCCCGTCGAGGATGTACTTGAAGCCCTGCCCCTCCTCGCCGATCAGGTTGTCGGCCGGAATCTCGAGGTTGTCGAAGAACAGCTCGTTGGTCTCGTGATTGACCATGTTCGGGATCGGCCGCACCGTCAGCCCGTGGCCGATGGCCTCGCGCAGATCGACGACGAAGATCGACATCCCTTCGGATTTTTTCTTCACGTCGGCGAGCGGCGTCGTGCGCGCGAGCAGGATCATCAGGTCCGAATGCTGCACGCGCGAGATCCACACCTTCTGCCCGTTGATCACGTAACGATCGCCGCGTCGCTCGGCGGTCGTCTTAATCTTCGTCGTGTCGGTGCCGGTGGTCGGCTCGGTCACGCCCATCGATTGCAGGCGCAACTCGCCACTCGCGATCTTCGGCAGATACGCGCGCTTCTGTTCGGCCGAACCGTGGCGCAGCAGCGTGCCCATGTTGTACATCTGCCCGTGGCACGCGCCGGAGTTGCCGCCCGCGCGGTTGATCTCCTCCATGATGATCGACGCCTCGGTGAGGCCGAGCCCCGAGCCGCCGTATTCCTGCGGAATCAGCGCGGCGAGCCAGCCGGCCTTCGTCAGCGCGTCGACGAACGCGTCGGGATAGCCGCGCGCGTCGTCGATCTGGCGGAAATACTCGCCGGGAAAGTGGCTGCACAGGTCGCGCACCGCTTCGCGGATGTCCTGGTACGGGTCGTGTTGCGTCGTCTGCATGTCCGTCGTCGATGAATGAGGGAAAGGAAGGAATCACGTCACGCGAGGGTCGCGGTGGCCTGCATCGTCAGCCAGCCGTCGCGATCCTTCGCCCACAGCTCGATCGTGCGGCCGTCGTCCGACGGCTTGCCGCACAGCGTGAACGGCTCCGAATCGAAGGTCGGGCGCACCGCGCGGAACGCGAAGCTCGCGAGCGTCGCGTCCGGCCGTTCGCGGTGCACGAGATCGACGAGCAGCGTCGCGATCAGCGGGCCGTGCACGACGAGCCCCGGATAGCCTTCTTCCTGCGTCACGTAGCGGCGGTCGTAGTGGATGCGATGGCCGTTGAAGGTCAACGCCGAATAGCGAAACAGCATCACCGCGTCGGCCGTGACCGTGCGCGACCACGTCTCGCCCGCGGGCGGCGCGACCGGCTTCGGTGCCGGCGCACCTGGCTGCGGCGCGTCGCGATAGACGATGTCGTGCTCCTCCTCGACGCACAGCGCGCCGCCGGATTCGATCCGGTGTTGCACCGTCACGAACACGAGCCGGCCGCTGCGGCCCGTCTTGTCCTCGATGTTCGCGATCGTCGATGCGCGCGTCGCGCGCCGCCCCGCACGCAGCGGCGCATGGAACGTCAGGCGGCCGCCGGCCCACATGCGGCGCGGCAGCGGCACCGGCGGCAGGAAGCCGCCGCGCTTCGGGTGACCGTCCGGGCCGAGCTCGGCCAGCGGCGCGATCGGCAGGAAGTAGAGCCAGTGCCACATCGGCGGCACGACGTCGCCGGGCGACGGGCGGTCGAGCGTGGCGGCCAGCGCGTTCAGCGGGAACGCGGTGATGTCGTCGTCGAGCGTTTCGGTCTTGCCGAGCCACGCATCGAGCGATGCGGGCGTGGCGGGCTGCGAGGATGAGGTCGACACGGGTGGAGCCTCCGGTGCGCTTGCAATGACCCTAATATGCACGCCGCGCGCGCGGCCGCGAAGTCGGCTTTGCCGAACCGGGGCTTCGAATTTGCTTAACGCGCGCGGCGGTGCGCCGGGCTGCCGGACGGTTCTCGTCTGACTATTCAATATAGTCGCCGCGCCGGATGTGGACGGTTCGGGGTCGCCCCCTTACGGCTTGACCCCGGCCTGCACGCCGCCTACATTGCTTCAGACGGGCCGGCCGGGCCGCATGCGACGTGTCATCCGGGTGACAAAAAACGATAGTTTGCTATCGAATGTTTTTGCCCCTATCATCTCGCCCATGACCAATCTGCACGACCTCCGCCTCGCCGTCAGCAGCCTGCTCGTGCTCACCGCGCGCAAGTGGCGCCGCACCAGTGACGGCGTGCTGACCGCGTACAACGTGTCCGAGGCCTGCGCGACGCCGCTCCTGATGGCCGGGCGCCTCGGCGAAGGCGTGCGGCAAGGCACGCTCGCCGAACACGTCGGCATCGAAGGGCCGTCGCTCGTGCGCCTGCTCGACCAGCTGTGCGCGGCCGGCCTCGCGCGCCGCGACGAGGATCCGCACGACCGCCGCGCGAAAACGATCTCGCTGACGGCCGCCGGCCGCGCGGTCACCGCGAAGATGGAGGAAGACCTGCGCGCGCTGCGTGCCCAGGTGCTCAAGGGCGTGTCGCGCGCCGATCTGGAGGCGACGCTGCGCGTGCTGAACGCGTTCAACGCGGCCGACCCACATCCGCCGGCGTCGCGCCTGCCCCACTCCGACGATTCCGCGTCATGACCTATCCGAGCCTTCGCGACTGGCTGTTCTCGGGCAAGACGTTCGCCGCGTCGATGCTGGCGCTGTACCTCGGCCTGTATTTCCAGCTGCCGCGCCCGTACTGGGCGATGGCGAGCGTCTACATCGTGTCGAACCCGTTCGTCGGCGCGACGCGCTCGAAAGCGCTGTACCGCGCGCTCGGCACCGCGCTCGGCGCGGCCGCCGCGATCTTCTTCGTGCCGCCGTTCGTCGAGACGCCGCTCCTGTTCAGCATCATCGTCGCGACCTGGTGCGGCACGCTGCTGTACCTCGCGATCTCCGACCGCACCGCCCGCAGCTACGTCTTCATGCTCGCCGGTTATACGATGCCGCTGGTCGCGCTGCCGACCGTCACCGATCCGTCCACCGTGTTCGACGTCGCGATCGCGCGCACCGAGGAAATCGTGCTCGGCATCGTGTGCGCGAGCGTGGTCGGCAGCGCCGTGTTCCCGAACCGGCTCGCGCCGACGCTGATCGAGCGCACCGACGCGTGGTTCAAGGACGCCGCGTTCTACGGCCGCGAAACGCTGTCCGGGCACCTGGCGGGCAAGGCGCTGTCCGCGTGCCGGCAGCGGCTCGCCGCGACCATCACCGGCCTCGAGTTCCTGCTGAGCCAGTTGGGCTACGACCATGCGCATCCGCGCGTCCTCGCGCGCGCGCAGGCGCTCGCGGGCCGGATGCAGCTGTTCCTGCCGCTGATGTCGTCGCTCGCCGATCCGCTGATCGCGCTGATGCGCGACCTGCACGTGCGCCCGCCCGCGCTCGACGCACTGCTGGCCGACGCCGCGAAGTGGTTCGACGCACCGCTGCCGGCCGTGCAGACCGACGCGGGCGGCGACATGGCGCACGATCCGGTCGCGGACGACCTGCGCGCGCGCATCGCCGCGCTGCAGCCGCCCGACAGCGCGCTGGCGAGCTGGGACGGCGCGCTGATGTCGAATGCACTGTGGCGGCTGCGCCAGGTCATCGACATCTGGCAGGACTGCCGCTCGCTGCGCGCGCTGATCGCGAACGAATCGGGCGTATGGCAGCCGCGCTACCGGCACTGGCGGCTCGGCGGCACCGAGCGCTTCTTCGATCGCGGGATGATGCTGTTCTCGACGCTGACCGTCGTGTTCGCGATCGTGTTCGCGTGCTGGCTGTGGATCTCGTCCGGCTGGCACGACGGCGCGGCGGCCGTCACGCTCGTGGCCGTGTCGTGCAGCTTCTTCGCCGCGCTCGACGAGCCGGCGCCGCTGGTGTTCAAGTTTTTCCTGTCGACCACCGCGAGCGTCGTGTTCGCGGGCCTGTACCTGTTCGTCGTGCTGCCGCACGTGCACGATTTCGCGATGCTCGTGCTGATGTTCGCGGGCCCGTTCATCCTGATCGGCACGCTGCTGCCGCGCCCGCAGTTCAACATGGTGACGATGCTCGTCGCGGTGAACACGGCCACCTTCATCAGCATCCAGAGCGCGTACGAAGCCGATTTCTTCGTGTTCCTGAACAGCAATCTCGCGGGCGTCGCCGGGCTGCTGTTCGCGTACGTATGGACGCGCGCGACGCGGCCGTTCGGCGCGGAACTCGCGGTGCGGCGCCTGCTGCGCTCGGGCTGGGAGGACGTCGCGCGCTCCGCGTCGACGCAGCCGCTCGACGACCAGCGCAACCACGCGTCGCGGATGCTCGATCGCGTCACGCAACTGCTGCCGCGCCTCGGCGCGTCCGACGACCACCGCCATCCGTCGATCGAAAGCTTCCGCGACCTGCGCATCGCGCTGAACGCGCTCGACCTGCGCCGCTCGCGACGCCGGCTGTCGGGCGACGTGCCCGATGCGATCGATCGCGTGCTGGCCGGCGTCACCGATCACTACACGCGCTGCGCGGCCGCGAACGCGCGCCAGCCCGCGCCGCCCGCGCTGCTGGCGACGATCGACGACGCGCTGCGGCGCGTGGCCGGCCGCACCCTGCCGGACGCCGCGCCGACCGACGGCACGGCCGCACCCGCGGTGCC
>NZ_JAKWFH010000036.1:0-80221 GCF_029522185.1 Burkholderia sp. IO2
CCGCGGGCGCCGCATCGGCGTCGGTGTCGGCCAGCGCGGGCAGCGGCAGCAGTGCCGACAGCAGGACCGCGCCGGCGAGCCGGCGGGCAAGACGGCCCGGCGCGGCCGGGCGCGACGCGCGCGGCAGATGACGGGCGGGCGCCGGACGGCGCCGATACGTGAGACGGATGGAAGCCATGATCGGAGAGTCGGTGGACGATGGGCCAGTGCTGCTTTCATGACCCATGTCACGCGAACATCGAGAAACAGCTCAGGTCGGCGAAAAAATTTTCCGGCGCGCTCACGAACGGGCCGGCACGACGGTCGCCCAGTAACGCGTCAGGTAGTGGACGTCGATCGGCAGCGTCGCCGCCAGCGTATCGAGCACGCGCTGCGGATCGTCGAGCGGATAGGTGCCCGACACGCGCAGCTCGGCCACGGCCGGATCGCAGCGCAGGCTGCCGCGGCGATGGCGGTCGAGCTCGGCGACGAGATCGGCCAGCCGCATGCGCGACGCGACGAGCATGCCGTTCGTCCATGCGGCGGCATACGGATCGAGCGGCGCCGGCGCGTCGATCGCATCGCGCGTGAAATCCGCGCCCTCCCCGGCCGCGATCACGCGCATGCCGGCCGACGCATCGACCGGCTGCACCTGGACGGCGCCGGCGAACACCTCGACGCGCGTCGCGCCGTCGCGCTGCCGCACCGCGAAGCGCGTGCCGAGCGGCCGCAGCTCGCCTTGCGCGGTCTCGACGACGAGCGGCCGCGCGGGCAGACGATCGTCGTGGCCGCTGGTCACCATGATCGTGCCGCGCAGCAGGCGCAGGCGGCGCGCCGCATCGTCGAAGCGCACGTCGAGCGCCGTGTCGGTATCGAGCACGACGACCGTGCGATCCGCGAGCGTCACCGTGCGCCGCTCGCCGACCGCCGTGCGCAGGTCGGCCGGCCAGATCGCCGCGCGCCGCGCGGGTTCGGCCATCCATGCGGCGCCGCCCGCGAACAGCAGCACGGCCAGCGCCTTCGCGGCCGCGCGGCGGCCTGCCCGCTTCGGCAACAGCGCCGCGTGCGCGGCCTGCGCATCGAGCCCGGCCGCCAGCCGGCCGAACCGGCCCTGCATCGCTTCGATGTGACGCCACGCCGCGTCGTGCGCCGGATCTTCCGCGCGCCAGCGCGCGAGCGCGGCGACGAATGCGTCGTCGGTACGGCCGGATTGCCGGTCGACCCACCATTCGACCGCGCGACGTGCAACGTGCGGCGGCACCGCCGGCGCTCCCGGGGCGGCCATCGGTCAGGCCGCCATCGCGAAAAAGCACTGCGTGCCGGCCTTCACGAGATAGCGCTTCACCGTCGCGAGCGATACGCCGAGTTCGCGCGCGATCTCGGCCTGCGTGAGCCCGTCGAGCTGCGCGAGCAGGAACGCGCGCTTCGCCGCGAGCGGCAGGCCGTCGAGCAGCCGGTCGATCTCGAGCAGCGTCTCGACGACGACGGCCCGCTCTTCCGGCGACGGCGCCACTGCTTCCGGGCGCTGCGCGAGCACGTCGAGATACGCGCGCTCGATCTGCTCGCGCCGCCAGTGGTTGCTCAGCACCCGCTGCGCGACGGTCGTCAGGAACGCGCGCGGCTCGTCGGCGCCGATCGGCTCGTCGCGCGCGAGCAAGCGTACGAACGTGTCATGCGCGAGGTCGGCGGCGCGGTGCGCGCACCCGAGCTTGCGGGCCAGCCAGCCGCGCAACCACGCGTGGTGGTCGGCATAGAGGGCGTCGATTTCTCGATGGAGGGACAGCTTGTCAGCGGACATGGCCGGGTTCCGGGGTGCGCGAGCATCAACCACTTTGTAAATGAGAATGATTATTATATACAAAAGTGAGATAGCGACCCCGGTTTCGGCACGAGGGTGACGCCGACGCCGCGACGCCTGGCGCAACCGCGATACCGCCGCCGGATGCGAACCGCCCGTTCGGTTATCACATTCGCTCCGGCCGGGCCAATTCGATTCGTTAAATAGTAATTTGACGGATCGATAACAATATTGGGATTGCGGTAAATCGCCCGACAATCACGCCGAATTATCACGGCACACGCAAAATGCAATGAAAAACCGATGGAATGACAACCCATTGATACGCGTCTATCAATAATGCAAATCCCTCAATGGTGAATTTCCAGGAACGTCCCTGTCTGCATCAGACCACAACGAAGAATTTCATTTTTGCCGTTTTAGTGCGGCTCTGTAGTCTCCTGCCATTCCGGATCACGAACCCACACCAATGCGCCAAGGAGATGACATGAAACGCACGACCCTCTCGCTGATTTCGCTCGCGTCGTTCGCGGCGATGCCCGTCGCGCATGCGCAGTCGAGCGTCACGCTGTATGGCGTGATCGACACGTCGATCACCTATGTGAACCATGAACAAGGCAAGGACAACGCGTGGATGCTCGGTAACAGCAGCGCGGGCAACCTCGCCGGCAGCCGCTGGGGCGTGAAAGGCACCGAGGATCTCGGCGGCGGGCTGAAGGCGCTGTTCCAGCTGGAGAACGGCTTCGATCCGAGCAACGGCCGGCAGGGTCAGGGCGGCCGCCTGTTCGGCCGGCAAGCGTTCGTCGGCCTGACGAGCGACCGCTACGGCACGCTCACGTTCGGCCGCCAGTACGACCCGCTCGTCGATCTCGTGCAGGGCATCACCGCCGACAACTATCTGGGCAGCGTGTTCGCGACGCCGGGCGACGTCGACAACTACGACAACAGCTTCCGCGTCGACAACGCGGTGAAGTACACGTCGGCCGTCTATTCGGGCCTGCAGTTCTCGGCGATGTATTCGTTCGGCGGCATCGCCGGCAGCACCGGCGCCGCGCAGTCGTACTCGGCCGCCGTGTCGTACAACAACGGGCCGTTCAGCGTCGCCGGCGGCTACTTTCACGCGACCAACAGCCCCGCGTCGGGCGGCCTGCGCACCGGCTGGACCAGCTCGTCGGACGGCACGTTCGACGGCCCGATCAACAACGGCTACGCGAGCGCGCACTCGATCGGCATCGGCCGCATCGCGGGCCAGTACGTCGCCGGCCCGTTCACGTTCGGCCTCGGCTACAGCAACGCGCAGTACCGCCGCGACGCCAGCTCGGTGTTCGGCTCGAACGAGCACTACAACACCGGGCAAGGCTTCGTGAACTACCAGGCGACGAATGCGCTGCTCGTCGGCGTCGGTTACAGCTACACGCGCTCGGGCGGCGACACGTCGGCAACCTATCACCAGGTCTCGGCCGGCGCCGACTACAGCCTGTCGAAGCGCACCGACGTCTACCTGACCGCCGCGTACCAGCACGCCAGCGGCCAGACCGGCGACGGCAAGGGCGGCTCGATGGCCGCGCAGGCGTCGATCGGTTCGTACGGCTATGCGGGCACGAGCTCGCAAACGATGGTCAACCTCGGCCTGCGTCACCGCTTCTGATCGCGCATCGCGATACCGGGAAATGGCTGGCCGCGCGCCGCGCGGCCGGTCGACTTCGGATTTCTCAGACGGCGGCTTCGGCCGCCAATTTTTTGTCGCTTTCTTTCGCTTCGGTGAACGGCCGACAAGCGATTTTCCCTTTCGCTCGCTCGATCTCCGGTTTCATCGCGCGAGTGACGTAATACGTCAGGTTTGGGACGCCACCATTGCAACGCTATTTGCGCAAATGCCGGCCGTTTTTACCGATCACGCATCGCCGCGGGCCGTGATCCGGCGCGATAAAAATGCGCGGCGAACGCGCCGGCAAATGCAAAGGAAAGTTTGACGCGAGCCATTTGCCCGCCCGCTATGGCACACTTCGCGTCTGCGTAATTTCCTTGCACCGGGCGGCCGGATTCCGCCCCAACCTGCCATGCCGCGTCATACTACTCGCCCGCTCAGCCGCGACACGCTGACCCTCGCCTCGACGATCGCGCTGTCGTGCGCGCTCTGCGGCGTCGCGCGGGCCGATTGCCTGGACGACGCGGCCGCGTTCCAGCACGTGAGCGTCAGTCTGATGCGCGGCATCGCGCAAGTCGAATCGGGGATGAATCCGAACGCGGTGAACACGAATACCAACGGCACGGTCGACATCGGGCTGATGCAGATCAACAGCACGTGGCTGCCGACGCTGGCGCGCGAAGGCATCACGCGGGAAAGCCTGTTCGATGCGTGCACGAACGCGTACGTCGGCGCGTGGATCCTGTCGCAGAACATCCGCCAGCTCGGCCCCAACTGGAACGCGATCGGCGCGTACAACTCCGCGTCGCCCGACAAGCGCCTCGCGTATGCGCGCAAGGTCTATGATGCAATCCG
This sequence comes from Burkholderia sp. IO2, assembly GCF_029522185.1. Taxonomy (NCBI): domain Bacteria; kingdom Pseudomonadati; phylum Pseudomonadota; class Betaproteobacteria; order Burkholderiales; family Burkholderiaceae; genus Burkholderia; species Burkholderia sp. IO2. Next base: position 4,281 of record NZ_JAKWFH010000036.1, read on the forward strand.
GACCATGCCGGATTCGCCGGATACTCCCATGCCCATCCTGCCACCGTCCTTTACGCCGCCGCAACAGGCGCAGACATACAACCCGTTCGCGAGCCTGAGCGTGTCGGCGCCGCCCGTCACGCGTGCGCGCACCGTATCGCCGGCCCCGCCGCCCCCGCCGCAGGGCGGCCCCGCCGGTCCGGCCGGCACGTACAACTTCGGCTGGACGGTCACCGGCGCCGACCAGGCCAAGCCGACCCAGGTGTTCGACGACGGCGCGCGAATCTATGTGCAGTTCAGCGACATGAAGCACGTGCCGGCGATCTTCACCGAGACGTCGGCCGGGCGCGTGCTGATGTCGTGGGAGCTGCAGTTTCCGTATGCCGTCGTGACGCGTCCCGCGCAAACGTTAATCTTCCAGCTCGGGCCGTTCGAAGCGCGCGCGCAGCGCGGCGCGGCAGCCGCGGGCATGACCGCGCAGGCCGGAACGGCGGGTGCGGCGACAGCCGGCGCATCGGCATCGGCATCGGCATCGAAGAAGTCGGCCGGTACGGCGGCGAATACGACGACGAACGCGGCAGCCAATACGGCCGCGAAACGCACGGCCTCGGCCGATGCGCTGTGGTACGTGAATACGCCGTCGACGTCGGGCACCGCGACGGCGTCGCCGTCGACCGCGAATGTTCCGGCCACGCTGCCGACGGCCGTCACGTCGAACACGCCGCCGCCCGCGCCGGCCCAAGCACCGGCCGCGGCCGCGCAGCCGTCGCGTGTCAGCGCGGATGCGCTGTGGTACATCTCGAAGTAGCGCGCGGGCCCGGCTGCCTTTAGGCAGCCGGCGTCGGCGAGCGGCGGACTGCCGGACGATCGGGCCTATCGAACGGCCGTCGTGCCGGACGGTGCCGATACGGTCGATACCAGCGACTGATACATGTCTGCGACGCGGTCCAGGAACGACTTGTCGGGTGCGGTCGCGATTTTCTGCATCGCCCTCGTGTTCAGGTAGTTCTTGATCGACACGAGGTGGCTCCACACCGCCTCGACATCGCTCTCGGCCATGCTGTCGTGCACGTGCTTCACGAACAGCGGATACATCGCCTCCACCTGGGGCAGGCGCTCGCCCGGATTGTTCCAGAGCCAGAACAGCGCCTGCGCCTGCGGATCGGTGTTGAATATCGACGGTGGCAACTCGCCGCCGAGCTGCTTCATTGCCTGCTTGCCATCGAACCCATATCCCGGGCGCGTACCGTGCTGCTTCTGGAAATCGATCTCGCGCACCAGCTTCTCGTAACGTCCGTACGCTAGCGGATTGGCCGCGCCGCCGAGCCAGCCCGGCTTGCGCTGCGCCGCGGCCGCGCGATTCTCGGCCTGGTCGTACCACATGCGCAGCCACTGGATATACACGACCATGTGGCCCTTGAGTTCGCCCTGGATGTCCTTCGGCAGATCGGTCACGACGATCGGGCGCGGCGGCGCCGGATCGGGCACGCGGCAACCGTCCGTCATGTCAGGCACGGGCTTCGGATTGAGGAAATCGAGCGGCCCGATCGACTGCTTGAGCGTCGCCGACGGATAGCCGATACCTGTGCCCAGCGGCGTGAGCGGCGGAATCTCGCGTGTCGTCGCCACGAGCTTCTTGACTGCCAGCCGGTAGTCGAGCTGGAAATTCTGGATCTCGGGCGGCGCGACGATCTGCTGATACAGCGCACCGTCCTCGTTGGCCAGCGCGGTCAGGCTGGGCATCGGAATGCCGGCGCCGTACGCGCGGTGGTACATCATCTCGAGCGGCACGCGCGCCAGCTTGTCGGAAATGCCGTCCTCGCCTTCGATCGCGCCGCCGCCCACGTCCACCTGCGCGCCGGGAAACAGGCGCTCCTGCCGCCGACCGCGCATGTCGGACGGGTCGACGCCGAGCATCGTCAGCGGCTTGTACACGCGCAGTTCGTGGGCGGCCGCGTAGTGCACGCATTTCTCGATGTCCGGCGACAGGATCAGGTCCGACGACACCGCGTTGCTCAGCGGGATGTAGCCCGTCAGCAGGTTGTCGTCGAAGCGGTTCGTCACGCAATCGAACAGCCCCATGAACTTGATCTTGACCGAAACGCCATCGTATTTCCCCCCCTTGGCCACCTCGTCGAGCAATTGCCTGGCAAAGGCGAGCGCAAGGCCGCCGCCCATGTCGTAGCCGAAGATCGCGACATGGATCTTGTTCACCGTGCCGGCTTGCTTCGCGCCGGCCACCGCCGCCTTGAAATCCTCTACCGCCGCCTTCAGGCGCGTATCCACGCCCGTATTGAATAGCGCGGCGCCCAGCTTCGTATCGCGCGTGAGCTGGAACGACTCGGCCGCCGCGCCCAGCGATTCCTTGCCGACCTCCTTCAGCACGGTTTTCGGAATCCGGTACGGATACTTGACGACATCGCGCCAGAAGCCCTTCCATTCGTGCCGCAGATAGCGCAGCGCACGATTCTTTTCCGACCCGGGCCGCTCGATCGCGCGCTCGATCCGCTTGCGCGCGTCGCCCAAGCCGTCTTTCGTCTTGCCGACCAGCGTGTCGAACGTGTCGCTCACGCGATTTCCGAACGTAGGATCACTGATCTTTCCACTCTGCTTCCACGCGTCCTCGGCGGCCTTCTGCGCCTTTTCCTTGACCTTGTCGACCGTCTGCTCCTTGAGCTTGTCGCCGGCTTTCTCGCTGACCGTATCCGTCGCCTTGTCCTTCAGGACCTCGCGCAGCACACCGGCCTCGGGGTCGAAATCCGCGCCGAGTCCCGGATAGTAGAAGCGCCGCATGTTCTTGTTCTTCTTGTCGTACGCGGCGTTGAACAGCTTCAGGATATTGGTTCGCGGACCGTCCTTCTCGCCGAAGCCGAATCCGTCGAAATAGAAGCTGACCCACAGCATGTGTTCGCATGCGGGACACATTTGCTCGGCCTCCGCCTTGACGCGGTCCGTCTCTGCGGAGACGGCGTCCTTCTTCAGATTGATTTCGGCCATGGCACTTACTTCTCCTGCGTCGGCTTGAGTTCAGGCGCGTTCATGTCGTCGACCCACTGCAGCTCGGCCGTGCCGTTCTTGCGGAAATACACACGCAGATAGCGCGACGTCGGCGATTCCGGCTGTGGAATGGTCACGTCGATCGTCTTGCGCTCGGGCTGGATGCCGCGCTGAATGTCGTCCAGCGGCTGCGCAAATTCCCAGAACAGCTTCACCTTCTGTCCCGGCGTTACCTTGCAACCACAGGCAAAGCCGCCGCCGCCGCCGAATGCCTCGCCGTCCTCGCGCGCCGACGGATTGCCGAAGCATCCCGACTTGTGCTCGTTGTCGAGCCAGAATTCGTGGAGCTTGCGCCCGTACTCGTTGTACCCGGTGACGCACACGTTATGCGGCTCCGCCGATACGTCGACACCGTGCTTGCTGCATGCGGCAAGCACGCCAAGCCCGACCAGCGCCACAACGTGCATCCCTGCTCTGAATTTCATCGATACCCTCACAAACTTGCGTCGTTGTTGCCTGCATCCGGCGATGGCGGACCGAACCGGTTGCGCGCGTCGTCCCCGCGATAGAACCCGTTCATCGCAATGGTGATGAACGCGCCTCCGACCGGGATCGCATGAAGAAGCGTCCACCATCCGGACTTGCCGATGTCGTGCCAGCGCCGCACCGACACCGCGACGAGCATCCAGATCATCACGATCGCGAATGCCCAGCCGACGACATCGACGAACGTCGCGATACGTTGCGCTGCAGGCAGGTCGGCGAGCACGTCGAACACGGAGCCCGCAATCAGCCACGGCACGGTCACGCCCCACCACTCGATGCGCCCGGCCCGGCCGCGGAACGAAAACAGGGCGGCCGCGTTCATTGCCGCGCCTCCTGTTTCGTCTCGGCATTCGCGGCATCGATCTCGATCAGGCGATCGAGCAATGCGTCGCACAACGCGTCGTGATCATGCCGATACGCAGCAATGCACTCGGCAACGACGCGCTCGTCGTCGAGCTCCACGTGGCCGACCATCGCCAGTGTCGCACCGATCCGGTAGGCAAGGCGGTCGTCACCCAATCCCTGCGCATCCAGCACGCCGATCAGACGACGCATGCGCGCGTAAGTATCGAACGGATCCGCGTCGACGGGGATCCGGCCGTTGCGTCGCAATTCGGCGAGCACGGCGTCCGGCCGGCTGCCGCGCCGCAAAGCGTCGAGCTCGCGTGCATCCACGCATGCGTAGAAGATTCGTTCGTGCCGGCGCGGATGTCGCACCGTACCGACGGTGCCATCGCGACGCACCCAGGTCCATGACACGCACGGCGACAACAGCGCCTGATAACGCGACTCGGACAGCGCGCCCGCCAGTGTCTGAAACACCGCCGCGTCGTAGAACCGCAGCAGTCCGTCGCGATCGTCGGGCAGCGTCACGCGCGTCCTGACGCCGAGTTTCGGCACGAGTTCATCGAGCGGATAGACGCTGACCAGCGACAGAAACGCGAACGGCCGCCGCGCGAGCTGCCGTTCGAGCAACGCCGGCACGTGCGGTGCACGATAGTCGCACACCAGCGCACAGACCTCCGGATTGCTCGCCTCGGGCTGGCCAGCCAGCACGTTGTGAACCTGTCCCGCCGCAATCAACTCGCGCCAGGGCGCCGCGTTGATCGGCAACTGCGACGCATCGGCCAACAGGTAGCGATGGGCATCCGGAAACGCTGCATGCTCGGCGGCCGCCGTCGTTTCCCATGTCTGGAGCAGCGCAGTCATCGTCGTCACCCGCGCGTGGCGATCGCTTCGTGGCGATGCGCGAGATCCCGCATGCATTCGACACATGCGGGCTTGTTCATCGACGGCAACTGGACGTTCGCGGATCGCGGGCCAGTCAGCGTGTGCTGGGCCGCATGGAACGTCGCTTTGCCCGGCGCGCCGATCACGATGTCGTTGCCTTCCATCTTCAGGAACGCGTTGGCCGCCGTCAGCAGCAGCCGCTTCGGCGACTGCAGCGCGACACTTGCCTTCGCGCTCGATACAGTCACCGCACGCTGCGCACTGGCGTCGAGCGTGCCGCCGTTCTGCGCCTGCACGGTGACGGCGCCCGTCGCAGCATGAAGCGCGATCCCGGCCGCCGGCACGGGACGGCTGCCGCCCGGGGTGCCGTGCGTGTATAGCGCGATGCCTTCCTTCGCGACGATGCTCGACTTGCCCTGGACCGTGACCTGCACGTCGCGTCCGGCGCTCAGTACGGTTTGCGTGCCCGACGTCCACACGTGGCTTTGCGCCGTCAGCGCGGCGACGCCGGCCGCGCCGTGCGCGACGAGATGCGGATGCTGCCACGCAACCGCACCGCCGCCGGCACCGCCCGCGCCACTGCCTTCGCGCGTTGCGCCGAGCGACACCTGGCTTTGCTGCAGGCCCTCGATCGCCACGAGCGGCGATGTCGTGTCGCCGACAGACGCGACACCATCGGGCTGCGCCGTGCTCGCGCCCGGCTCCGCACCCTGCTTGCGCGCGAATTTCGCGAGCCCCTGCAGCATCTCGCGTTGCTGCGCGAGCACCTGGCTCGCTGCACTCGCGTCCATCTGGTTCACGCCGGGCGCCGTGCTGATCAACAAGCCGGCGCCGGCGCGCAGCGCGGCGGCTGCCTGCGTCGACAGTTCGGCGCCGTAGCCGCGATCGGCCAGACGCCGGTTGTCCTGCACCTGCTTGATGTGCCCGAGCGTCAGGCCGCTGCCGTGATCGGTCGTATAAAGGCGCGCACTCGACTGCCCAGCCGTATCGTCAAGCATGAATTGTCGCGAGCCACCCGCGCCGGTCTGACTCGCATTCAGGTCCTGCGTCTTGAACCCGGTCAGCACGGCTGCGTGGTCGTTGCCGGCAAACCAGGCCGCCGCATTGGCCGTGCTGCCGCTCGGGCCGCCCGCCAGCGCATTGTGCTGCGCGTCCGCGTTGCCTTGCCCGTTGTACAGCGCGGCGACCGCGACCGGCCGGTCGGGCTGGCCTTCCAGCCATTCGGTCCAGACTTCCTGACCGACGCGTGGCACGCTCACGCCGCCCCAGTTGTCGCCGCCGACCGATGTCACCATGCGCGTCCAGGTGCCCGCGCCACGATCGGCCGGCGCGTTCGCCGCGCGCGGATGTTCGTCGCGACTCGCGGAATTCTGCCCGCGCTGCGCATGATGCTGGATCCGGATCCGGTGATCGCGTTCGGTATGAACCGGATCGCCCGCGCCAACCACGATGCTCGTCTGGGCGCCCGGCATCACCGCGACCGGATGCACGCGTGCGCCATGCCCGCTCGGCGCCAACGGCCGGTAAGCCTGGTCGAACGGCAGCGCGGCGAAGCGGTTCCGGTACACCTCGTCGCCGTCTACCAGCGCGCCGCCGGCGTGCGTCGTGGCGTCGAATGCCGCGTGCAGCGCCTGCGCGTCGTCCTGCTCGCCGGGCGCGATATCGAGTCCCGGCGGAATCGCGCCGAGCCGTTGCGCGATCGCGCCGTGCACGTCGGCGCTCACGTTCGCACGCGCGTCGTGCTCGACGCGCAGGCACACGAACGCGCGCGATGGATCGAGCGACGGATGCCGCGACATCGCGAAACGCAGCCCGGGCCGCAAATCGCGACGCGTGCCGCTGCCTTCGGTTTGCAGCGCCGGCACACGCTGCGCGTCGAGTTGCTGCTGCGCGCGCTGGTCGCCGATCGCGGCGGTCTGGAACGCGTACGGGCCTGCGACATCGCGATCCTCGCCCGGCGCGACCGCACCGCTCGCACGCACGCTGGACGGACGGGTCGACAGGCTTCGGTGATCCCAGCTTGCGCGTGCGACGCTGCCGATGCGCCAGCGGCGCGCATTCACGAATTGCCGAATGCCACCGCGCGGGTCGCCGTCGCTCGTCTGATGGAAACCGATGACTTCGGGTTCAGCCGGGGCGAAACGCTGGTTCGTATCGGCCAGCACGAGCGTGTGTTTGCCCAGGTCAGTCGAGTGCGCGTCGCCCTGGTGTTCGAACCAGTAGAAGATGCCCTCTTCCGCCCACAATCGTTCGAGAAACGCGAAATCCGATTCGCCGGCCTGTGCGGTCAGGCTGCGGTTCGCATATTTCGCCGGGTCGGCCAGCGCCCAGCGCCATGCCGGCGCGATCGCGCCACGCGCATAGTGCGCAAAGATCTGCTCGCTGATCTCGACCACGCTCGCGTTCACGAAGTTGTAGCTGTCGACGCGCTGATGCAGCAGCGCGAGCCACGGTTCGACGACGAGCCGCACACGCGCGAGCCCGCCGTTGTAGCCGACGCGTTCCGCGGCCGTCACATGGCCGTGGAACGGGCGTCGTGCGCCCTGCCCGTCCGCGACCTGCCATTCGATGAGGACCGACGCGCCGATCAGTTTGTCGAGCGGCAGGTCGGGCCGCTCGGTCAGCGCGGTGAGCTGAAACCGGAAGCCGCCGCGATCGAGCGACTCCCATCCTTGCAGGCTCTCGGCGACAAGCTTGTCCGCGCCGAGCGGCGTGGTCAGCCACAGAAACCGGTCATGCTGCGACCAGCCGCGGAAGAATGCCTGGATGAGATCGGATTGGGTCGACATGATGTTTGGCTCGGGGTTCGCTGGGAACGGTGTTTCTGATCAAGGCTTTCGGGATGCCCGAAGCCCGCATTAACGCTCGGTCAGTTCGACGGCCGGCAGCAGGTCCATCTGCGTAAACACCTTGCCCTTCATTTCGTCGGGCGACTCAATGTTGAAGTTGGCTGTGCCTACGAACCGGTACGTGCCCGAATGAATCCGTTGCGCGGACGAACCCGGATCGAATGTGAGCGCCGTGTAGGGCACGAGGAATGTGACCTTTACCGGCACTCCTGGTTTGACTGCAATCGTCGACGCATAAGGTCGGGAAGCGGCGCTCAGATACTTCTCATCCAGCCGGACCTCGAAGCCGACGCCGGAGTCGCTAAGCCCGCCGATCTGGACGTATTGCACGGTCGGGAGGGCAAGTAGCGGCGACCAATTCTCGACACCGTCAATGACAACGTCCTGTACGCCATCATTCTCGAACACGAGGTCAACCACCAGATTTCCCGACTCGGAATGCACTGCAAACACCGGATGCAGATTGATTTCCGGCGTGCCGTGGTCAAGCAGATCCTGCGCAAGGTCATAAAGAAACGCCAGCTTGCCGCTGATTTCGTCGCTGGATCGATACTGAAGGTCGCCCTGATAACGCCTTCCATTCAGATCGAACGAATACGCGAGGACCGATCCAATATTGCGGCCCGGCACCGAGGTGATCTCGTGATTGGCCAGCATCCGCTTCACCTGATCGATCTCCGTTCGATAGTGCCCGCTGAGCTTCGCCGAGTATTTTCCGACGCCCATATACTTCGCCGGCGGCATGATGTCCAGCTCTCGTCCGCGCGAATAGTAGGCAACGCGATCGCCGTCGAACGCGAAAGCCAGTGGAGGCGATGGTGCGATCTGGCCGGGGCTGCTCCGTATTTCGAAGTAGCCTCGGCCCGCTTCTGCCAAGGCGGCTTCCGTCACGCCGAACAGAAACACCGCCGCCAGAAAATATGGCGCACGTCGCCCGATTCCGCCCGTACGGCTTCCCGCTCGACGAACAACTTTTCGCTTCCCGATCATCGGTATCGCGCGTAGCGTGCGTTCAGTCCGGATCATGTCACTCCCGCGTCAAACCGATCGACGGCACCGGGTCCGTCCACGTCAAGAACCTGCCGGACATCTCGTCCGGTTTGTCGACATTGCCCTGCATGCGCCCGACAAAATCGTAGGTGCCTGTTTCCATGCGCTGAATGGGAGAGTCGCTGTCGAACGACAAAGCATCGTAGGGAACCGCGAACCCGAGCCGGGTCACGTCACCCGGCCTGACGGTGATCTCCCTGGCATAGCGGCGCGACGCGTCGATTAGATACTTGCTCCCCAGGCGGACCTTGAAGTCGGCACCTGCGCTGTTGCTTCCCCTCACTTCGACGTATTGCCGAGTCGGGATCGCAAGATTGTCCGTCCAGGTATCCGGACCATCGATGATGACCTCGTGCCGGCCCTCGTTCCGGAATTCGACTTCGACCAGCAAACGATTCGAGTCGGAACGAATCGACAACGCCGGATGAAGATTGATCTCGGGCTTTCCATGGCTCAGCAGTTCCTTCGCGAGCGAATACAATGCGATGATTTTGTCCTGTACCGGCTTTTCCGCCTGGTAGTTGAACGCACCTTCGTAGTGGTGTCCATCCATGTCGAACGAATAGGACAAAACCGGTCCCGCATTGACCGCGTCCCGGACCGCCGCATCGCGTTGGCTCAGCACGTGCCGGATTTCCGCGAGCTGCCCGGCATAGGCGTCGCTCGATTCGACCGTATATTTCCCGATGCCCAGATAGCGGCCCTGCGAACTGTGATCGAGATCCCTTCCGCGCGAATAGTAGGAAAGCGTCTTGCCGTCATCCTTGATCACCATCGTCGGCGCGGGATTGGTCTGTCCGGACCCGCTGCGGATTTCGAAATAGCCGCGCTCGTTTTTCGCAGACGCCATGTCCGTCACTCCAAGAATCAATGTCATCGCCATCAGGACCCGTGTAAAGCGCATCATTTCAGGACTTCCCACTCGATATTGGTTTTCTTCTGGAACCAATCGCGAAATCCGTACATGTAGTACTTCGGAATCTCGGGATTCGGCAGAAACATCCCCTCGCCCATCAGATTCGTCGAAGACGTACGCTGCCAATTATCCTGGAGCTGCGGCATCGCGACGTCGACGAGTTTCTGTGCATTGATATAGGCGCCGTAGACGGCCCCTTGATTCTCGAAGTACTCGTCCGGCCACCCATAGTGGTGTCCTGCCTCGTGAATAATGGCGTTTTGCGTAGCCTCACGCGTTGCCTTCTTCTTCACGGGATCCCACGTGACCTGCACCTCGCCCCAGTTCTCCGAATTTGCCCGCGCCTCCATCGGGTACAGACTGATGGTGCTGTGAAACCGTCCGGTCGTCGTGACGAATTCGATCTCCTGCTTCAACTTCACCTTGCAGGTGCAGTTCTTGCCGAGTGGGCATTTCTTCGGCTGCATGTAGTAGTGGTTTCGGTTCAGGCCGTTTTCGATCCGCCGCTTGAAACCCGCGAGATCGGCCGAACTCGCGGGCCGCTCGACCTTCTGCCAGACGACCTCGTCATCCCCCGGCCCATCGCCGTCGTACGGTATCGAAACCGGCTTACCGGTTTTCCTGTCCACCAGCAACCGGCCATTCGTAAACTCATGCTGATCCACGAGCACGACCCGAAGGCGAACCGTTGCGGTCAACGTGGCCGTTGCCGGCGTGTATTCGATGTCGTACATGCCGGTCGACCCGGAAAAGCGAAGCAGAATCGGATGCTGATCTTCGAGCACTGCACGGCCGTTCGCGTCAGTCTGATAGTAGTCGACAAGTCCCATATCCGGCCGATATTCAAGCTGCTTGAGCGGCGGCACATGAAGATTGCATGGGGCGATCGACGCGGCGGGGCCGCTCTTCGGTAGTCCCTCGAGTTCGTCCGACACCGGCACGGGAGCCGAATGTCCGAGTTGCGGCTCCCGCGACAACGTGGAGCCTGCTGAGCCAGGACCAACTGACACAGCCGGCTGAGCGGGGAGTGTCCGGGTCGAGATCGGCTGGCTCGATGCACTCTCGAACGTCTGCGCCGCGAGCGCGGCGCCACCCGCTCCCGATGCCGTCGCACCGACGATCGAACTCGCCGCACCCACCGAACTTCCGCCCCCCGCCACCGCCCCTCTCCCCGCCGGACTCGCCGCCAGCGCCTGCACGAGAAAGTCGCACGGATCGCCTTGCGGCAACACCGGCAGCGCCGGCAGCTTCACGCTCGTCGCCCGCGGCCCCGGGAACGGATGCCCGCCCGCCTTCACCGCGAATTGCCCCGGCGTCTCGACGACGATATCGCCACCCTTCAACGTGATCCGGTTCGGCCCCTGCTGCAGCACGATCGCGTCCTGCGCGAGCACGTCGACGCGCTCGTCGGTCGACGTCACGCGCACGGTCTGGTCCGCGAGAATCTCCATCGTCGACGCATGCGCCTCGACGCTCACCGGCCCTTCGCCCGCGATTGCCTTGAGCCCGCCCGCCACGCTGTACAAGCTCATCGCATCGCCCGTCGCCGCGGCCACGGTGGCACCGGCGCCCACATGCGCATCGCCTTGCGACGTCAGATGAACGTGCTGCGCCGCATACGACACCGCACTCTCCGGCGTCGTCACCACGATGTTCTCCGGCGACTCCATCAGCACCACGGGCGTCGCGAATCGCTCGACGGGATCGCCGCCGTCGCGCTGCGTCCCGGTCGGCTTGGTCGCGCTCTGACCATCCACGCTGCCCGCGTACTTGCCGTCCTGCGCAGGATCGATCGCCTTGAGGAAATCAGTCTGCGCCTTGTTCGCGCTCAGGCCGACCGCCTGCGCACCGGTCGCCGCCGTGTCGAGTTCCTGCGCCGTTTTCGCCGCGTCCTTCAATTGCTCCACGCGTTCGGCGACATCCATCTGCGTCGACGCGCCGAGCCGGCGCGCAGTACTCGACATCAGCACGCCCGCGCCGGCCCGCACGACACCCCATCCCTGCGTCGCCAGTTCGAAGCCTTCACCGCGATAGGCGCCGCGCATCGTGCCCTGCTGGTCGATCAGATAGCCCTGCGCGAGGCGCGTGTCGGCAGTCGAATTGCTCAGCTCGTGACGCAATTGTCCGGCCGCATCGTCCATTACCCAGCGACTGCCGGGTTGCCCATCGAGGGCTTGCGTCTGCAGGCCCGTCAGTGTTCCTGAATGATTCGCGTCGCTGCCTTCGCCCGCGGAGAACGGCGGACGCACACGCCCGCCGTATACCTGGCCGAGCACGACCGGCGCATCGATGTTGCCCGACTCGAAGCCGACCACCACTTCCGCCCCCACGCGCGGTACAAACGCATGACCGAAATTCGGCCCGGCCGCCTGTTCGGCGACGCGAACCAGAATGCCCGAACGGTGATCGCCCGGCGCGTGGCCGGTCGGATTGGACCGGCTTGCCGTATCCGTCAACCCGCCCGGCAGCGGCGCGACACCGCGCATCCACGGAAACTGGATGCGGACCTGGTGATCGCGCGTGCTGCTGACGCGCCCACCCGGCTCACCGACGACGATCGCAGTCTGCACCCCGTACACCGTCGGCCGGTCGCGGAACGGCGGCACGATCGGCGTGCCCTCCGGCACCGCGACGAAGCGGTTGCGATACAGCCCCTTGTCGAGCTCGCCGCGTCCGAACAGCTGGCCGATCTGCGCGCCGAGGTTGTTGACGGCCTCGTGCTCGATCGACAGCGGTACGAATCGCACGGTGCCGCCCAGATAGTCGTTCAGCGTATGGACCTTGCCGGTCTCGAGCGTGCGCGACGACCCGCCGCCACGGTAGACCCGTTTCGCGAGCTGCAGCGCGTCGAGACGCTGTTCGGCGTAACGCTGCGCATCGCCGCTCGTGTCGAAGCGGCCTGCGCGCTGGCCGTCGTAGATCTCCCGCACCGGCAGCAACGGCGCGTCGGCATCGGCGGGCTGTTGCGCATGGCCGGCAAGCGCATGAAGTTCGCTGGCTTTCCAGCTCGTCGCCACCACGCGATCCGGCACCAGCTGACGCCGATCGGAGAATTGCGTCATCACGCCGTCCGGATCGCCGACGTCCTGCGCATTGAATGCGATGGCGCTGCCGTCGGGCAGCCGCGCATGGCGGTCGAACACAACGACGGTATGGTCGCCCGACGGCGCCTTCCCCGCGTCCTGTCCGTGCTCGATGCGAAACGACAACCCGGCCTCGGACAACTGCCGCGACACGAAATCGAGATCGGTTTCGCGATACTGGCCGCGCAAGCGAAACGATCGCAGCGGCTCGACGAGTTCATAGCGCCAGTGCGCTTCCGGATAGTCGCCGAACACACGCTCGCAGATCCCCTCGGCATCGAGGTCGACGAAATAGAGGCAATTGCGGCGCAGCTTCAGCAGCGCGAGCCACGATTCCATCGTGAGCCGATAGCGCGTGAACTCGCCGTCGCTCTCCGCATAAGCGGCATGCGTGACGTAGCCGTTCCAGCATCGTTCGCCCGCCGCCGTCGCGAGACGCAGCCGCACGGCGCTGCCGATCAGCGGCGCGAGATCGAGAAACGGCTCGCTCGACAGCACGTCGATCTCGAACCGGAACGATTCGCTGATCCCTTCACGACCGTGAAAGCGCTCTACGACGAATGCGTCCGGCATCGCGGTATCGATCTGGATATGACGGGTCGCTTGCCCGTACCCCGTTAATGCGGCAACTAGATCCATGTCGTTTCTCGGCAATCGCGCGCGAATGCGTGTCGCGCCGGCTGGTTCGTATCCAATCGGTTCATCGGAACAGCTTGCTCATGTCGACGTTGCGCTGCATCTGCTGACGCATCGCCTCCATGTCTTCCTGCACGCTCGGCACATGGGGCGCGTCCCAGCGCACGCCGTTCACGTAGACGGTGCGCCAGCGCAGGTAGCCCCAGACGAACGAAAACTCGCGCCCTGAATCCTGCAGCGCGAGACCACCGGTGACTTTCGGGTCGGTCAGCACGGCGCTGTCGGTCGGCGCAGTGGCATCCCGGGCCGCGCGGGCTTTCTGTGCAGCCTGCTGCGCGGCGTCGTAACGTTTCAGGATGCCGGCCTGCTGCGCGGTCAGCGGCGAACGCGGTTCGGGCTCCGACGCGACGTTGGCGGCCGGCCCGAGCCCGAGCGCACCCGCCCCCATCATCTGCATGATCTGCGACGGTCCCGGCACGCCAAGTTGCTGGCGCTTCTTCCACTCGGCGTGCTTGCGCTCGAACTCGGCCTGGCGCGTTTTCAGCGCTTTGATCTGGTTGTGGTTCCACACGTCGTCGTCGTCGCCCAGCGGCTTGAACCATGCGCGCGAGTCATGCATGAAGTTGTCGTACAGCGCGCTGATCGGCGCTTCCGGCGGCCCCATGTTCCAGTCGCCGCGCACCTCGAGCCACTGCTTCCATTTCTCTTCGAGCTGCAGCTGGAAGAAATCCTCGGCGCGCTTGGCGCTCGCGCGCACGAGCGGGCCCACGAATGGAATCGCGGACTGCAGGCCCGCGGCGATCGGCAGGACGGCCGGCGAAATGACGGCCGCCGCCTTCGGGTTCTGGGTGATCTTCCGGCTGACCGTGTTGCCCGCGTACCGGCTCACGGTCGGTCCGCCTTCTTTCTCGCATTCGAGCAGGTCGCGCCATTCGAGCCGCAGTTCCTCGTTCGCGCTGTCGAGATCGACGGCATCCTGCGGATAGGCAGCCTTGGCGGCGAGAAACGACGGTTGCGAACGCAAATTGTCGAGCCGCATCTTGCGCCAGCGCAGGTAAAGCCCGTAGTGCGCGCGCATCAGGCCCGGCGTGCCGTGCTCCTTCGCGTAGTAATAGTCGGCGCTCGTGCTCACATAGGCGGAAAAGGCGCGCTTGAGCGCGGGAGAAATCGCGAATGCCGCCGCGGCTTCGGCAGCGACACCGGGCCCCTTGATATCGAGTGGAACACCGGCCTTGCGCGCTTCGCGATACATGTCGAGCAGCGGCACCTGCGACAGCTTGTCCGCGTCGCCGGTGCCGCGCCCCTGCTCGCCTGGCCCGTAACCGCCGCCGACATCCGAATGCACGCCCGGATAGACGATTTCTTCGTGCCCGTCCCGCGACGCATCGATCAGGTCGAGCGGGAACGATCCGCGCGGCTCGTGGGCGGCGACCATATGGACGCAGCGGCGCACGTAGCGCGGCACGCCCATCAGTTCCTTGCGCCCCCAGCCGCCGTGCCCGTCGAACAGCGTCGCGGCCGTGCTTTGCGCGATGCCGACCGACGCGACCGTATCGAAGATGCCGAGAAAGTCGTAAGACACGGGCACGCCGCACAGGCTGAAATCGGGGTCCAGCGCATCGGCCAGCCAGTTCGAGAACGTGCGGGCCTCGGCCGCCCCGCGCGAAAAACCGAACACGTACAGCCGAATGCGCTGCAGTTTCGGCTTGCCCTTCACCAGCAGATCGCCGACGCGCGCCTTCAGCTGCGCGCACCGGGCCCGCAATGCGACGCGGCGTTTCTCGTCCCATGCGCGCATCGTCGCGGTCCAGTTTGCCGTATCGACTTCGCCCTTGAGCTGCGCCCAGATCGTGTCGCGATCCCAGGTCAGTTCGATCCCGTTCTGCTCGGCGGCCATCAGCTTGAGCGCACCGACGCTCGAACTGCCGCGCGCGTTGATGTCGCCGAGACTGCCCGGCTTGGGCGGAGTGCCGCCGAGATCGATGCCCTTGAAATTCAGGTCGACGCTGACGGCCTTCGCGAGTTCCTTGTCGCTCTTGCCGAGCGCCGCGGACAGCGAATTGCCGAACGCGTGCGCATGCACGACGTTGTGGATCTGCAGCAGCGCCCAGTTGATGCGCCCCTCGCCGGCCCATCCCGTCGCCGCGCCGGCCGCGGCCTGCAGTCCGACGCCCTGGTCGCCGATCTCGTCGACGAACGGCGTGCCGACGCCGGCCACGTAAATGGCACTGTGATACTTGTCGCGCGGAAACACGTCGAACAGCCGCGCGACGTTGCTGTGCTTGCCGCCCGTGCGATCGCGATCGGCGTTGTTGCGCGTGCCGTCGAAGAAGATGCCGACATGCAGCGTCTTGCAGCAACTCATCCCGTCGTCGTCGTGCAGCCGACGCATGATCGCGTCCTGCTCCTCCCGGGTGACGACGCCGACGTCAGGCCGGTCGGCGCTCGCGAAGCGGAAACTCATTGCATGATCCTCTTGTCGGGATTCGGGCACTGCGGGTCGCTGTTGCGCAACGTGAAGTTCCCCGGGCACGCTTCATCGGGCGCCTGGAGATTTTCGGGGAAGCCCCGGTAGCCGGGCATCCACTGAGACGCATAGACCTTGATTCGATCGTGCGGAAAGAACAGGACCCACAGGAAGCCGTCCGAGAATGTGTCGTAGCGCTCAACCGGTACGACCCGGCTCGCAAGCGCCTTCGGATCCTTCCTGTACAGGTTGTCGTCCCGCCACTGCAGGTTGACGGTCAGTCCCGGATGCCATTGTTTCGGCAACGCGACGCAGCAGATGATCGCGCCGCCGCCACTGCCGATGCGCGCCGGCACCATCCCGCCCCAGGTGCCGTCGACGTAGAACGCGCCGATCGGAACGTCGGTGTAGTTGAGGGCATTCAGCTTCAGCCCCATCGTGCCGGATGCGGCCGCCGCACCTGCGCCGCTCGACGCGCCGCCCGACGCCCCGGCCGCAGTCGACGCGGCAGGCGACACGTCGGTCGCACGCGAGCATCCGGCCGTCCCGAGCAGGATGGCCATGAACATCAGCAGCCGAGCGACAAACGTCGTGGAACCGGCATTCAAACTCATCTTTTCATCCTCTTGTCCGACGCCGTGCGGCGTGGATCGCTATCAACCACGTGCGCTGTCGCATGCACGCAAACCCGTGTCGCTCTATGCGGACGACGTCGCCGGCGCGAGCTCCGTCACCAGATACCCGGCTGCCACGAGCGCATCGAGCGCGGCTCGCGACGCCGCCGCAGGGGGACCGTCGTGCCGCGCCCACGCCGCACTCACACACGCATGGGCTTGCGACGGCGTGGCCACCAGACGGCCGAAACTCTCCGGACGCTGGCGAACATGAAAAATCAGCGTGTCGATCTTCGCGGCCTGTCGAAGCCATTCGATCTGTTCGTCGTCGAGCACGTAGGGCTCGCCGCTGCGCCCGGCGTCCGCTTCATCGCCGGCCGCCTCGTCCACGGTGTCGAAATCGAGCGGGACGAGCGCGCCGGTGCGATCGAACACATGCCACGCGTCGATGCCATTCGTGAAGCGGCGGCGCTGTGCGGGCGTCAGCGCCGCGAGCCACGCGGGCAGGCAACGCGTATCGGCGAGACGCACCAGAAATGCTTCGCCGTCGGATGCCGCACTCGCCTCCATCTGTCCGCGCAGATGCGCGGCGAGCGCGGCCGTATCGCGCGCGCCATGCAGCAGGCTCACCATCGGTCGTCCGGACGTCTCGCGCAGCACGGTCTCCAGCATCGCCCGGCGCACCGCCGCGTCCGCCGGCAGCGGTACGAGGCACGGCGAAATCGCCAGCAAGTCGTCGCCGTCGTACACCCCTTCGTACAACACGACGGCATCGTTGCGCTCGACCGCGGGCATCCGGTCACGCAACGCCGGCGCGAAACTCATGTCGAGCAGCAGGTGCCAACGGCCGTCGGCCGGCACGCGCTCGAAGAGCGCATTCAGCCGGTCCGGCGTGTCGTCGGGATAGCGGTCGATCCAGTCGGTCGTTTCGATCGTCATGCTCAGATCGCCTTGCCCGCGAGTGCGCTGCCCGACTGCATCGCGTGCAGCAGGCATTCGACACAGACCTTTTCGGGAAACTGCGGCAACGGCGTATTCAGTTGAGCGGGCCCCACGAATGCATGCTGCGCGGCATACACGACGAATTTTCCCGGGCAACCGAACGTGACGTCGCCACCTTCGATCGTCACGTGCGCCCCTCCGCTCACCGCGAGATGCACGGTCTTCTTCGCGGCGATCTCGACGTCCGCGCTCGCGGACGCGAGCGTCAGATCGTCGCGCGCGTGCAGGCCCAGCACATCGCGCTGCGCCTGCAGCGTCAGTCCGTCCTTGCCGGCGATCATGCCGATGCCGACACGCTCCGCATGGCTCGCGCCGGCCAGCCAGCCGATGCCTTGCCCGCTGTGAATGCGCAGCTGCTGCGCAGCGGCGAGATTGAAGTCGCCACCGCTGCCGAGCGACAGCGTTTCGCCGGCCGCCCATTGCAGGGCCTGGCCGGCAACCAGCCCGTGCCCGCCCCGTGCCTCGATGCCGAGCACGGCGTCGCCCGTGTGCGGCAGTGCGTTGCCGGTCGACCGCTGGGCGGCGTCGGCCGACGCCTGCGTGTAGCCGTTCGCGCCGACCGTCGTCGCGAAGCTCTGCGCAAGCGCATCCAGCGGCGCGGCGCTGCCGTTCAACGACGACTGGCCCGCCTGCTCCACGCCGCGCTGTGCGGCGAACGGCAGCGTCCCATGCGTATCGGCCGTCTGGTCGAATCGCCGAACCAATGCGGTGTGCCGCGCGAGCAGCGCCTGCAGCGCGGACGCATCGCCCGCCGGCTGGGCGGCGCCGGCAGGCGCGTAGCTCGACACCAGCAGGCCGCGCGTCGCACGCATTGCACCGTACGCATCCGAGCGCAATTCGACGCCCTGGCCACGAAAACTGCCGAGATAGTTGTCCGCCTGATGGCGCAGATGACCGAGGTTCAGTTGCGTGGCCGCGTGCGTAGTCGCCATCTGCAGGCGTCCCATGCCGTCCGAATCATCGGCGACGAGCTGGTTGTGGCCATGCCCGTCGAAACCCTGGCTCTTGAAGCCCGACAGCGCGCCGGCGTGATTGTGACGATCGGTGCCGCCGCCGGCGCCATGCCACGCGGGGCTCAGCCCGCTTGCCAGATTGCCCTGCGCACTCGGCGCATGATCGCCCGCCTGCGTGTAGATCGACGCGTCGAGCGGCTTGCCGGCCGCCCCGCCCGGCGACGGCGACTCGCCGCCTTCGCCGCGGCCATTGAACAGGCCGCCGAGCACGATCGGCCGGTGGATCAGCCCATGGTGAAACTGCACGAGGACTTCATGACCGATGCGCGGCAGCTGCTGAAGGCCGTGCCCGTCGCTCGCGAGCCGTTGTATGGCGCGCGTCGGATACGTACCCGCATCGTCTTGCGCCTGCCAGTGGAAACGAACGCGCAACCGCCCCTGCGCATCGGCGTGCACGGGCCCCGTCGAACCGGGCCGCGCGTCGCCTGCCGGCCCGACGACGATCGCCGTCTGCGCACCCAGCGCCGTCGGAACCGGATTGAGTCGCTGCCCGGTTCCGTCGGCCAGCGTGGGCCGCCAGACCTGCGTTCGCGGCACCGCATCGAACCGGTTTGCATAACCGCCGATCTTCGCTTGCCGGACCACGCGCGGATCGAGCGCCGCCGCCGGCAACGGCCCGAGTTGCCGTTCGATGGCCTCCATGACGGTCGCCGGCAGATTGTTGATCCCGACGTGCTCGACGCGCGTCAGCAGAAAATCCTCGGGCGCCGCGGCGCCGCGCACGGGCTGCCAGCCGGCATCGACGAGTTTCAGCGCGCGTCCTGCGCGCGCCGTGCGCAGCGTGCCGTAGCCGGTCCAGAAACTGGCGCGCGACACGATCGCATCGGCCTGGCGCCGTACCGTATCTTCCGCTTCGCGCAAGCTGTCGAACGCCTCCGGCCCGACGTCGTCGTAGAGTTCGCGCGCGCCCGCCGGCCGGCCGAGCGTCGTACTCGCGGTAGTCGCCCGGTTCACGCGATAATCGCTGCTGATGAGTGTGATGCGATCGGCCGTCAGCGACAGCGACTGCCCGATCCCGAGGATCACGTCGTCGGCGCCGGTCGCCGTCCCGCTCGAGCGGCGCGGCACCCCGCCGCGTCGCGCGGACGTATCGTCCTCGGCCAGTTGCGCGCTGTCGTCGAAGACCAGCATCGTATGCCCGGCAGGCGCGTCCTCGTCTTCGACGAAGCAGAACCCGAGGCCAGCCTCGGCCAGCAGATGCTGCACGAATTCGTAGTGCGTATGGGTTCGGTACTGCACGCGATACGCAGTAGGGCCCAGCGCATCGAGCCGCCGGCCAGCATCCGGCGTGAGGCGCCACCGCGCGATCCCGGCGTACGGCGCGAACACCGTGTCGAGCACGTCGGCAAGCGTCTGGTTCACAAAGGTTCGCTCGTCGCGCGCATGCGCGAGTGCGGCGAGCCACGGCACCATCCGGAGATGGTAGCGAGCGAGGCCTGCGTCGTAGCCCCTGCACTCGGCCTCGGCGACGAGGCCGCTGCGCAGCGTCGTCGTGCCGTTCGCGAGCGTGGTGCGAATCGCGACACGCTGCCCGAGCATCGCGTCGAGATCCAGTGCAGGATCCGTCGACAGCGCATCGACGCTCCATTCAAAGAGATCGGAGAGCGATTCGCGGCCGGTCCAGCGCTCGATTTGAAATGCCGCAAGCGCGCCCGATCCGTCCAGCGAATACAGGCGATTGAATGCGCCAAAAAGAGACGCAAATTCCGTGATGACGCTCATGCGATCCCGCTCTCTCAGGATTTGACGTTTTTAAATAGATATTGCTGCGACGAACACGGGATGATGCACGATTGCCGGCATCGCGCGATCGACATGCCGATCCGGCGGGAAATGCGCGGGCTCCCCCGCAACACCGCCCGCTGTCTGGCTGTACGCACGCCAATCGGATCAGATGATGCGACCCCTATTGAAGCTTACTATTTTAGATTACGTCGCGGGGCTTCGCCATAAGCAAACAGACCCGGATTTAAAAATGCCGGCCTTGACGTGCGGCCATCACGCACGATAATGACGGCCTTCGGCTCGAAAGCTACATTACGGCTCAATTGAAACAGGCAATTATTGCCGAAAGGTAATAAATACCCGATTCAGCCGAAATCGATTCGAAAAACGTTGCCGATGACGCGCGCGCCCTCCCGCACCGGCCGGCGAAGCCGCGCTGCATCGTCGATGATTCCAGCCAGGAGGCCTATCCGGATGACCCAACCCTTCATCGTCCTCGGGGACAAGCACAGCCATGGCGGCACCGTGACAAGCGCGTCCACGCTGTCGTCGGTCGACGGCCGCGGCATCGCGCGCCGCAACGACACGGTGACGTGTCCGATCCATGGCCCGAATTACATCGTCGACGGCGACGACACAATGATCGTGCAGGGCGAAGGCGTCGCGCGCGACGGCTACAAGACGGCCTGCGGCGCCGTACTGGTCGCGAGCCGGACGGCGGGCAGCGACGGCAACTGATACACGACGCCGCAAGTCGTGGGGGAATCGACGGAAATGATCACGCGATTGCGCAAGACGGCATTCGTCGCCGCGCTGTTCGTCGCGGTGTGGATCGCCGTGTTCGTCTGGTGGAAAACGACCCGGCATGCCCCCACCGCCAGGGAGTTGCTGCTGTGCGGGCTCGTGCTGCCGGCGGCCCTCGCCGTCTGCGCGGCATGGCTGCGCCGGGCGCTCGGCCCGCATCCGGCGCTCGCGGCCGTCGCACCGCCGAGTTCGTCCGCATCGACGGACGCCGCTGCCACGCAAGATCCGACGTCGCACACGTGGTCGGCCCTGCTGCTCGACAGCAGCGTGAGGCTGCCGACGGGGGCGACGACGGCAGACATCGATGCGGCGGCCCGGGAAGAGCGTTCCGTCGCGCTTCATCCCGAACTGCAACGCCCGGACGGAACCGGCGTATTCGCGAGCACGGTCGACTCGGTGTCGCTCGACCGGCTCGATACCAGCCTGCTTGCAACCGACGCGCGGGAAACGCTGCAGGACGAGCATTGGCGCGGGCTGCTGCTGGCCGCCGATGCACTCGACGAATTGCGCGAGCGTCATGCCGTGTTGTCCGGCGCGGCCGCCGACGCGCCGCCGCTCAGGCTCCATCTGCTGATGCCGGAGCGCTGGCGACCGGTCGCCGCCACGCTCGCCGCATGGCTCGATGCGCACGCGGCGCGGGAAGCCGTCGCACCGGGCATCGTCCGTGCGCAATTGCGCACGGTCGCCGATCCCGTACAAGCATGGGCGGTCGTCGACGAACTGATCCAGGCGTTGCACCTGCAACCGTCCGGCGAACTGCACGTCGTCCTCGCGTTCGATTCCACCGCCAGTCAGGACGCAGTCGACGCGCTGGATCGCGCAGGCCGGCTCTACGGTCGCGATCGGCCGAACGGCATGATGCCCGGTGAAGGCGCATGTGCATTGCTGCTCGGCCATCCCGACACACCGCATGCGATGTCCGTCCCGTCGATCCACCGGCTCGCGGCCGCGCGCCGCGCGGTTTCCGCCGATCACGGCAAGGCCGAAGCGACGACACTCGAACAGTTGCTGGCGGCGACGCGTACGCGCTTGTCGACGTTACGTCCCGATCTGTCGGCACCCGGATTCGTCACCGACGCCGATCAACGCAGCAGTCGCCGCACCGAAGTCGTGACGGTCAGCGAGCAGATCTGGGGCGATGATGCCGCCGAGCGCAGCCGCCACCTCGGGCTCGCCAACGGGGCGGGCGGCGCGGCGCTCGCGCTCGCTGCACTGGCCGTCGCCGCCGATCACGCGACAGAGGAAGGGCAAGCGGTATTGGCGGCATCGGTCAGCGACCCGCTCGCACGTGGCGTGATGCTCGTCACGCCGGCGATGACGGTCGACACCACGGCATCGGTGCCGCAATCCGGAACGGTCGCGGCGTGACATGACGCGCCGGTCAGCGCGGCGCGTCACGCGTCGTGCGAGCCCCGGTCGACGACGGTATCGAGGCGCCTGACCGCCGCGGACACCTATGCCGCTACCCGCGGCGATGAATCGCGACGCGTGCGGCCGACCGATCGGCCGCGCGCGACGTGCATGCCGGCGATAGCCGCACTCGCAAAAGCGACATCGGCCGCAACCGATTTTCGTCGGCGGCTGAATCCGTCACCCTCGCCGCACCCAGATCACTTTCCCGTCGCGAATGCCGAGATTGCGACGCTCCTCCCGGTAATCCATCGTACCCGGCAACGACTTGCCGTCGCGCTCGAGCACGCGCCACAGGCAGCCGTCGAGCAGCGCGGTCGCATCGGCTTCGGTCTTGCCGACCAGCGCATCGTCGGGCGCGGCATCCGCCTTGCATACCTGCGCGGCGCCCGGCTGCAAAGGGGCCCTGGCCGCGCCGCCGGCGGTGGCGTTGGGGTGTTTCGTGTCCATGTCCGCACATCCTGCAAAGGTTGCGCTCGCAACGAGTGCAACGAGCATCGCGATCGTGTTCTTCATCGGTTTCTCCCTGTCGCGGCCCGGCGGTCCCTGTGCGGCATTCGTGCACGACCGGGCGTCGCATGCGTGATCGGTTCCGCACGCCGCCGGCCGTTTCCTGACGAAGCCGGCCGGCGAATGGCGGCCTTTCGCGACCCGGCCGAGCCGGCTCGGCGCACCTGCGTCGCAGGCCCGGCCTGACGCCGAACCCGCCCGCATGTTACCGCACGCGGTTCGCGGCGACGGCGCGACGCCGAGGGTTCGTGTGCGCGCTGCGCACACCGGGCCATCCGCTCAGAACTTGTACGTCACGCCCGCGATGCCGTAATAGTTATTGCGCGACTGGACGATCGGGCTGTCGCCCGCGCGACCGAGCAGCCGCGTCACGCCGCCGGTCGCGAGCACCGACCAGTGCCGCGACAGCGACCAGGTCCACGCGACCGCCATCGCGGCGCTGTCGATTCCGCCGCTCACCGAATACGGCCGGAACCGGCTCGTCATCGACTGTGCGTCGGTCACGCCGTAGAAAGTCTGCATGTAGCGTCCCGAGCCCGCGTGCACGGTGCCCGTCACGACGATCTCGTGCTGCGACGTCTTGAGCACCGGCACCGCGAGATCCACGTGCCCCGACACACCGCGCGACGTGTGCGTGACGGGCGTATCGATCGTGACGCTCAGCTCCGCCGCATCGAAAAGCGTCACCCCGGCACGCACGCCGACGAGCACCGAGCCCGGAATCCGGCCCATCCCCTTCAGGTAGTCGGAGCCCGGCAGGTCGAAGCGGTTCTCGTCCGCGCGGCCCGCGTCGTAGCTCACCGCCGCCGACACGAACGCCCCGTGCGGCAGGTTCAGCCGATAACCGGCGCCCTCCGTGCTGTCGATGAAGAAGCCGTTGCCGAACGTGGCGGAAAACGACGGCGCAACGACGCCGCGATACTGGTTGCTGCCCGGGTAGCGCGGTGCGAACCCGCCGCCGAGCGACAACGAATACTGGTTTTCCGCGTGAGCGGCGGCGGCGAGGGTCAGGCCGGCGAGCGGCATGCAATAGCGGTAGCGGCGAAGTAATGGGCGCACAATATTGAGATAAGAGTGACGAAGCCCGCAGTCTAGGTGCCGCCCCGCGCCGAGACTGTCCTGAATGTGCGGCGAATCTGTGCTCAATTGTGTTCGATTGTTCGAGATTGTCGCCCCGCTGCCCCGGCCGCCGGTCCGCCGGATAGAATTCGCGTGCCGCGCCGCGCATCGGCCTGCGTGTGAGCTGGCGCGTGCATCCTGAGGAGACCATGAACGAAGTTCCGCTCAAATACCGTGTGCTGCTGATCGAGGACGACGATCGCCTCGCGCAGCTCGTCCGCGAATACCTCGACGGCTATGAATTCGCGGTGACGGTCGTGCGGCGCGGCGACCTCGCCGTCGCGGCGGTGCGCGAGCATCAGCCGGCCCTCGTGATACTCGACCTGATGCTGCCGAATCTCGACGGCATGGAAGTCTGCCGCCGCATCCGCGCGTTCACCAACGTCCCCGTGCTGATCCTGACCGCGCGTGCAGACGTGTACGACCAGGTCGCCGGGCTCGAGACGGGCGCCGACGACTACGTGACGAAGCCGATCGAGCCGCGCGTGCTGGTCGCCCGTGCCCGCGCGCTGTTGCGTCGCGCGCAGCCGGCCGCGGCGGACACGCCCGCAGTCGCGCCCGACGCGCTGGTATTCGGTGAACTCACGATCTCGCCGCCGAACCGCACCGTCACGTGGCGCGGCGAGCCGGTCGAGTTGAAGACCGCCGAATTCAACCTGCTGCTGATCCTCGCGCGCGCGGCCGGCACCGTGCTGAGCCGCGACGACATCCTGAAGCAGTTGCGCGGGATCGAATTCGACGGGCTCGACCGCTCGGTCGATTCCGGCATCTCGAAGCTGCGCCGCCGCTTCGAGGATGCGTCGTCGGAGCCGCACAAGATCAAGACGATCTGGGGTCGCGGCTACCTGTTCAGCCCTTCTGCGTGGGACGAATAAATGCTGCGCCCGTTGCTCCGGTTGTACCTCGTCGTGATCCTGTTCGTCGGCGCGTCGATCATCTTCATCCAGTTGTCGTTCGACCGGATCTTCTACGAGCGCGGCGCGCAGGCGCAGCGCGACTCGCTGACGACCTACTCGTTCGTGCTGAACGATTACCTCGAACGCCATCCGGGCGCGCAGCGCGAGCTCGCCTTGCGCGAATTGGCGCTGCACGGCCGCGAAGGATTCGGCTTCATGTCGATGGCCGGCGCGCGTGCGCAGCTGAGCGGCGCGCCGCTGCGCGATCTCGATGCCGGCAAAATCGCGATCAGCTACAACGGCAAGGATTACTACATGCCGCTCGCGGACGGCTCGGTGCTGCATGCGCGCCCGATCGAGGCGCCGGACCTCGACATCCGCATCTATGCGTACATGCTGCTCGCGCTCGCGACGCTGTTCGCGGTGGTGCTGTGGATTCACTATCACTGGCGCGACATTCGCCGGCTGCAGGACGCCGCGCGCGCATTCGGCGCCGGTACGCTGTCGACGCGCGTGAAGCTGTCGGGAAAATCGAACATCTACGAGCTGTCGCAGCAGTTCAACGACATGGCCGCGCGCATCGAGGCATCGATCAAGCAGCAGCGTGAAATGATGCACGGCATCTCGCATGAACTGAAAACGCCGCTCGCCCGGCTCGAATTCGGCCTCGCGCTGCTCGCCGATCCCGACGAAACGGGCCGGATGCGCGAGCGTCGCGACGCGCTGCGGCGCGACGTGCGCGAACTCGACGAGCTCGTCACCGAGTTGCTGACGATCGGCCGGCTCGAACAGGGGGCGAGCGAACTCGCGCCGATGGAAGTCGTCGTCGACGCGCTGATCGACAGCGTCGCCGGCAACGTCGCGGACGACATCGCCGATCGCGGCATCGCGCTCGACGTGTCGACGCTCGACGCACCCGCGACCCACGTCTGCGACCCGAAGCTCGTCGCCCGCGCCCTGCTGAACCTGATCCGCAACGGCGCCCGCTATGCGTCGCGCAAGGTATTGCTGGCCGCCACCCGCGACCGGTCCGGCGCCCTCGTGCTGAGCGTCGACGACGACGGCCCCGGCATTCCGGCCGCCGAACGCGCCCGCGTGTTCGAGCCGTTCCAGCGGCTGGACTCGAGCCGCGACCGGCAGACCGGCGGCTTCGGGCTCGGGCTCGCGATCGTACGGCGCGTCGCGCAGGTACACGGCGGCGACGTGCGGCTCGAGGATTCGCCGCTCGGCGGCGCGCGCTTCGTGATCACGCTCCCCGCGCGTGCGCTGCCGGACAGTCTCTTCGACGTCGCGCAGCACGTGGAAAGCACGCATGTCGATGCGCGCCGCCGCAGCGGCACGGGCACGGTCGTCCCGCTGCGATGAAACAGGCGGCGGGTGTCCACCCGCCGCTGCCTGCCCGCCCCTTCGCTCAGCGCCGGCGCAACAGCGCGACGAAGAACAGGCTGCCGAACAGTGCGGTCACGATGCCGATCGGCAGATCCTCCGGCGCCGCGAGCGTGCGCGCGGCGACATCGGCCCACACGAGCAGGATCGCGCCGGCCAGCGCGGCGACCGACAGCAGCCGGCCGTGCTCGGCCCCGACGACGCGACGGCACAGATGCGGCGTCACGAGCCCGACGAAGCCGATCGCGCCGCTCACCGCGACCATCGCGCCCGTCGCGAACGACGCGACGACGAACACCTCGCGCCGCATCCGCGCGCTCGGCACGCCGAGCGACGCGGCGGCGACATCGCCCGACATCAGCGCATTCAGTTCGCGTCGACGCGCATAGAGCGCGCCGCCGGCGAGCACCGCGCACACGGCCGGCACCGGCAGCAGATCCCAGCGCGCGAGCCCGACGCCGCCGAGCATCCAGAACAGCACCGACGACGCGGCGCGCTGGTCGCCGAGATACAGCAGCAGATTGCCGAACGCGGCCATCATGAACGACACCGACACGCCCGCGAGCAGCAGCCGGTCCGATTCGAGCCGGCCGCCGCGGTAAGCGAGCGCGACCACGCAGCCGGTCGCCGCGAGCGCACCCGCGAACGCGGCGACCGACAGCGTGAACGGGCCGAACGCCGCGCCGGCCACCACCGTGACCGCGATCGCGCCGAGCATCGCGCCCGCGCTCACGCCGAGCAGGTGCGGATCGGCCAGGCGGTTCGCGGTCGCCGCCTGCAACGCGACGCCGACCGTCGCCAGCGTCGCGCCGACGAGCGCCGCCAGCAGCGCACGCGGCATCCGGATCAGCCATACGATGCTGTCGTCGCCCGATACCGCCGCGAACGCGTCGGCACCACCGAACGCCGACGCGGCGTGCGCGGCGACGATTCGTACGGCATCCGGCATCGCAATCGGCGCCGGACCGAACGCGGCCGACACGACGATCGACACGACCAACAGCACGGCCAGCATCGGCAGCACCACGCGCATGCGGGGCCGCGCCACCTGCCCGCGCACGCTCATCGTGCCGCGCCGGCGAATGCGGCCGGATACAGCGCGCGGGCGAGCGTCTCGACGGCCGCGACGTTCTCGGGGCCCGGCGTCGCCGCATCGTACGGAATCACAACGAAGCGCCGGTCGCGAATCGCGGCCACGCGCGCGAGCGCCGGCTGGCTCGACAGGAACTGCTGCTTCTGCGCGGCCGTGACCGCCGAATAGTCGACGATCACGATCACCTGCGGATCGCGCGCGACCACGCTTTCCCAACTCACCTGCGTCCAGCTGCGCGGCAGGTCGTCCATCACGTTGCGCGCGCCCGCCGCCGTGAGCAGCGCGGTCGGCATCGCGAGCCCGCCTGCCGTCATCGGCTTGTCGGTGCCGCTGTCGTACACGAACACGCGCAGCGGCGCCGGGCGCCCGATCGCGCGCGACACCGCCGCAAGCCGCGCGCGCATTCCGGCGACGACCTGCGCGGCGCGCGCATCGACGCCGAAGATACGGCCGAGATTGTTCAGGTCGCGGAACACGTCGTCGAACGACGCGGCCGACTGCTTCATCACGTGCGAACACGATTCGGTCAGTTCGTACGTGCGAATGCCGAACGGCGCGAGCGTCGCGGGCGTGACCGGCCCGCCGACGTGCATTCCGTAGTTCCAGCCCGCGAGATAGAAGTCGGCGCGCGCGGCGGCCAGCACTTCCAGCGACGGATACTGGCTCGCCAGTTCGGGCACGCCCCGCAACGCGTCACGCACGCGCGCGGTGCCCGTCTTCCAGCCGCCGATGCCCGTATAGCCGACGAGTCGATCCTTCAGGCCGAGCACGAGCATCATCTCGGTCAGGTTCACGTCGTTGCTCACCGCGCGCGTCGGCGCACGCTCGAACGTCACGTCGCGATCGCAACTGCGCACGGTCACGGGATAGGCCCCCGCATGACCGGCCGCGCAGCCGAGCACGGCAGCGGCAACCAGCCGGCGGGAGATGGAGGACAAGGCAGCAAGCATGGCGGTCATTCCGGATGAAGCGGCGTGATGCGCGGCCGGCCCGTGACGGGGTGGCGATCGACGAGCGCGGCGACGCCGAACACGTCGCGCAGCAGCGCTTCGGTCAGCACGTCGTCCGGCGCGCCGGACGCGACGACGCGGCCATGCGCGAGCACATGGAGCCGGTCGCAGTACGCGGCCGCGAGATTGAGGTCATGAATCGTCGCGAGCGTCGCGATGCCGAGGCGGCGCACGCGCGCGAGCAGTTCGAGCTGATGACGCAGGTCGAGATGGTTGGTCGGTTCGTCGAGCAACAGCAGTTCGGGCTGCTGCGCGAGCGCGCGGGCCAGCAGCGCGCGCTGCTTCTCGCCGCCCGACAGCGACGCGAAACGTTGCGCGCGACGCTCGACGAGACCGACATCGTGCAGCGCGGCGTCGACGATCCGGCGATCGTCGGCCGACTCCGCATCGAACGGCCGCTTGTGCGGCGTGCGGCCCATGCCGACCAGTTCGTCGACCGTCAGCCCGAAATCGTCCGGCGTTTCCTGCTGCAGCACCGCGATGCGCTGCGCGACCGCACGCGGCCGCATGCGCCACACGTCCTGCGTGTCGAGCGCGACGCGGCCGGCGTCGGGCCGCGCGTAGCGGAACACGCAGCGCAGCAGGCTCGTCTTGCCGCTGCCGTTCGGGCCGACCAGCCCGACGAACTCGCCGTCGGCGACCGTCAGCGTCACCGCATCGAGGACGTCGGGCGCGCCGCCGGGCGACCAGCGCACGCGTTCGATGTCGAGCATGTGGGTCACGGAGCGCATGTCGTGCCGCTTCAGAAGCGCATCGTCGCGACGAGCTCCGCCGAGCGCGACGGGCCGAGCAGCCATTGCTCGCCGCCGTTCGACGTCGTCACCGCGTACGTGCGGTTCGCGAGATTGCGCAGATACAGCGCGAGTTCGGTGCGCGACGTCGGCTGCCAGCGCAGCGACGCATCGAACACCGTATACGACGGCACCTGCACGCGATTCGCGTCGTCGCCGTAGGTCGCGCCGACGTAACGCACGCCCGCGTTCGCTTGCCAGCGCTCGGCGAACGCCCAGCCGACCCACAGGTTCGCGGTCTGCTGCGGCACGCCGGACGGCACGTTGCCGGCTCGCGACACCGTCGCGCCGCCAACCGTCTGGTTGAATGCGTCGTAGCGCGCACGCAGCAGCGCGACGTTCGCATCGATCGTCCAGCCGTGCGGCAGCCGCGCGCCGCCGGTCAGCTCGACGCCGCGCGACGACTGCCGGCCGACCTGCTGGCGCAGCGCCGGATTGAACGGGTCGGTGCTGAGCAGGTTGCGCTTCGTGATGTCGTACACCGCGACCGTCCAGTACGCGCGACCGTCGAGCAGCGTCTGCTTGAGCCCGGCTTCCCACTGTGCGCCGGTCGCAAGCCGGTCGTTCATCTGCGACGCGGACAGCGTCACGAGCGAGCCGACGCCCTCCGCGCCCGTCGTGTACTGCGCATACGCGCTGAACGTCGGCGCGATGTCGAACACGAAACCGGTGCGCCAGCCGATGTTCGCGAACCGCTTGTCCAAGCCCGCGCCGGTCGCCGCCTGCTCGCGGCTGAACGCGATGTGGTCGTAGCGCAGGCCGCTCACCCACGCGAGCCGCGGCAGCACCTCGAGCCGGTTCTCCGCGAATACCGCGGCCTGCCGCGCGCGCGTGCTGAACTGCGGCACGGTCGGGTCGGGGCTCGTGAAGACGCCGGGATCGAAGCCGTGCACGGGTACCGTCGTTTCGCCGCCGTACGGCGAATTGTTGGTACCGCTGAACGTGGTCTGGCTGAATTCCGTGCCGACGACGAAACGGTTCGCCCGGCCGAACAGCATCCCGTCGAAGCGTGCGCTGAGCCGGTCGCCGATCTGCCGCTGGTGGTGACCGATGTCGAGATAGTCGCCGCGCGTGACGCGCGCGGTCGCCGGGTCGAGCACGTACGATTCGGCGTTGCGCCAGTGGCGGTTGGACGTCAGATAGTAAAGCTGGTTGTCGATCGTCACGCCGGCCGTGGGCCGGTAGCTGGCCGACAGGCGCGTCCATTGGTCGTAGTAGGAAATCGTCGCGTCGCCGACCGTGTAGTTCAGCTTGCGCAGCGACGGATCGAGCACGCCGTTCGGCGCGGGCACGCCATAGTACGTCGCCGGCATCTGGCGCCCGTAGTCGTAGTCGAGCGTCAGCGTAAGCCGCGGGCTCACGTCGAATGTCAGCGCGCCGCCGATCGCCGTCGTATGCGTATCGGCCCGCTCGGCGAGACCGTTCGCGCGCGCATCGCTCGCGTAAAAGCGGTACGACAGCCGCGGGCCGAGCGCGCCCGTCGTATCGAACGCGAAGCGCTTCGCGCCGTCCGGACCGACGCCGACCTGCAGCGTCGTCTCGCGCGTGCGCTGCGGCCGCTTCGGCACCACGTTCACGACCCCGCCGATCGCCCCTTCGCCGTACAGCACCGATGCCGGGCCGCGCAGCACCTCGATGCGCGCGACCGACCACGTGTCGAACGGAAACGTGATCGTGCCGGCCGCCGGCATCAGCCGCACGCCGTCGAGCAGCGTCATCACCGACTCCTGTCCGCTGAAGCCGCGCACGCTCAGCGCGGTGCCGCCGGTGCCCGGCGCGATCGCACTCGCAAAGCCGGCCGTGCGCGTGACCGCGTCGAGCACCGTGCGATCGCCGCGCGCCTCGATCGTATCGGCCGTGACGGTTTCGACGCTCGCGGGCGTGTCGAGGCTCGCGAGCCCGAGCCGCGAGCCCGTTTCGAGCGGTTGCGTCAGCGGGTCGGCCGACGCGGACGATGCGGTGACGTTGATCGCCGGCAGCGCGTGCCGGTCGTCCTGCGCCGAGGCGGCGGCTTCGGCGGCCAGCGCGCCGGTGGTGGCCATCGCGCAGCCCAGCAAGGTCGTGCAACTGCGTGCCGCGCGTGCGCGCCAGGCGCCCGTGTTCCGGCGCGGCGCGGCATGGCGCCGCTCCCCGCGCGCCGGGGTATGTCCGGTTCTCGTCACGTCGTATCGATCTTCGTTGGTGTCGTCGCACGCGGCCGGCCCGGCAACCCGGCCGGCCGGCGACGAAAACGTCAGATGATACAATATATCAACTTGATCCGTCAGGGTTTCGACAGCCTGGGTTCACGCCCCGCGCGTCTACAGCGGGAAACTGAACTGCACCCACAGCTTGTCGCCCTGCGGCCGGTTGCGCACCGCGAACTCGTGCTGGTACTTCACGACCACGCCCGACGCCGGCCCCCACATGACGCGCAACTGCGGACCGATCGCGACCGTTTGCCCGCGAAAGCCGTCCGCGCCGACCTTCACGCCGTCCTGCGTATCGTCCGTGAACTGCTTCAGGAACGTGCCCTGCACGCCGACCTGCACGCGCCGGTCGAGCGAATAGCCGATCAGGTAGTCGAGCACGGCGAGTGCGCCCGAGTGATAGCGCGTCGCGTGGTTCGGCGAATTCAGCTCCAGCAGCGTGGTCGTCGAAATCTCCCAGTCGCGGCCCGGAAACCACGTCGTGCTGAGATACGGCAGGAACGCATAGGTGTTCAGCCCCGGGTTCGCGATCCGGTTCACCGCATACGCGCCGGTCGGCACCGCGAACGACGGCGAGAAGAAGGCGAAGAACGTCTGCGACGCACTCGCGTAGTCGATCATGAACGGCTCGAGGATCACATCGCCCAGCGACATGCGGTTGCCGGTGCCGCCGGGCGTCGACAGATGCAGGCGCACGATCGGCACGATCGCGCTGCTCGACAGCGAGAACGGCCCGAGCGTCGCGCCCCAGGTGTGGACGACTCGCGGCGTCTCGGCGACCACGCTCAGGTGAAATCCCGGCACCGCGCCGCCGCCGTCCGGTCCGGCAAAGCGGTTCGCCGTGTAGTAAAGCGAATAGTTGAAGTACTGCGTGTGGCCGGGCGGCGGCAGCAGACCGTTCAGCACCGTGTTGACGCCAAACGGATAGCTGATCTGCCCGCTCTCGGCAGCCGACGCCGGAACGTGCACGGCTCCGGCGATCAGGAGTGCCAACGGCACCCGTCGCAATGCGTATTTCATGTCGTCTCCAGACCGATTGTTATCGTGTAATCGCGAGCCGGGCACCGCCGGCCCGGGGAGACGCAATGTAAAACGCACGACAGCGGCGAAAAAGACGACGATCGGGAGAACAGTTCTCCGTCACACGGAGAAATGCGCGACGGCGCGGCGCCCGCGGGTACTCAGCGGCCGACTTCCTTCCATTTGCGCGCGAGTCCGAGTCGTTCGAAACGCTCGATCAGGAACTCGGTGAAGACGCGGATCTTCGCCGGCTGGTGTCGGCGGCTCTGGTACGCGATATTGACGGTGAGCGCGGGCAGTTGCCAGTCGGTCAGCACGGGCACCAGCTTCCCGGCGACGATATCGTCGTGAATGATGTAAAGCGGCTGGATCAGGATGCCGAGCCCGGCGAGCGCCGCCGCGCGGATCACCTGCCCTTCGTTCGCATCGAGCACGCTCTTGATCGTGACCGACTGCTTCTTCGCACCATGGCGGAAATGCAGCACGTACGGATCGTTCGCGAGGTTGTAGACGAGCAGCCGGTGATCGCCCAGCGCGTCGGGCGTCGCCGGCGCGCCGTGTTTCGCCAGATACCCGGGCGACGCGGCCAGCACGCGCCGTGTCTCGGCGAGCTTGCGCACGGTGATGCCCGAATCCGCTTCGTGTTCGCGCGTGCGGATCGCCACGTCGATGCCGGCCTCGATGAAATCCGGGTAACGGTTCGCCGCGACGATCTGCACGTTCAGGTTCGGGTAGCGCCGGTGAAATTCGGGCAGCGCGGGCGCGATGTAGATCGACGCGAACGACACCGACGCGGTCACGCGCAGCGTACCGGCCGGAATGACGCTCGCTTCGTTGACGGCCGCGTCCGCTTCCGACAGCTCGTTCAGGATCGCGACACAACGCCGGTGGTACTCGTGCCCGGCGTCGGTCAGCCACAGCCGGCGCGTGGTCCGCTCGACGAGCCGGGCGCCCAGCCGCTCTTCCAGCGCGTTCAGGCAGCGGCTCGCCGCCGCGCTCGACATGCCGAGCCGCTCGGCGGCCTTCGACAGGCTGCCGAGCTCCGCCACCTGTACGAAAAACTCGATCTGCGTCCACTTGTCCATGCGTTCGATTCTTCCACCTGGCGGAGAACAAAACTCCTCCAAACCCACTTTTTTACGATTCGGGGAGGAATTAATGTTACGTCAACGCGCCATCGAACGACATCAGGAGACAAACCCCAATGCGCAATCTCAACGAAGACACCATCACGCAGGCCGTGATCGCGTCGCTCTCCGGCTGTCGCGACGAGCGGCTGCGCACGGTGATGACGAGCCTCGTCCAGCACCTGCATTCGTTCGCCCGCGAAACGAAGCTCACCGAGGCCGAGTGGCAGGCCGCGATCGGCTTCCTGACGGCCGTCGGCCGCATCACCGACGACAAGCGCCAGGAGTTCATCCTGCTGTCCGACGTGCTCGGGCTGTCGACGCTCGTGACCGCGCAGAACCATGCAAAGCCGGCCGGCTGCACGGAGGCGACCGTGTTCGGGCCGTTCTACGTCGACGGCAGCCCCGAATTCGGGATGTTCGACGACATCGCGAACGGCGCATGCGGCGAGCCGTGCTTCGTGTCAGGCCAGGTACGCGGCATCGACGGCACGCCGGTCGCGCATGCGTCGCTGGAAGTGTGGCAAGCCGACGAGGACGGCCACTACGACGTGCAGTTGCCTGGCGACGACGGGTCGGTCACGCATCGCGCGCGCGGCCGGCTGCGCAGCGGCGCCGACGGCCGCTATGCGTTCCGCTCGATCCTCGCCGAGCCGTATCCGATTCCGCACGACGGCCCCGTCGGCGCGATGCTCGATGCGCTCGGCCGCCATCCGTGGCGCCCCGCCCACCTGCATTTCATGATCGAAGCGCGCGGCTACGAAACGCTGATCACGCACGTGTTCCGCGACGGCGACCGCTATCTCGACTCCGATGCGGTGTTCGGCGTGCGTTCGACGCTGGTCGCCGACTGGGTCCGGCATGCGCCCGGCATCGCGCCCGACGGCTCGCGCATGGACACGCCGTTCTACACGCTCGACTACGACTTCGTGCTGAATCGCGCGGAGCGTGCCGCATGATCCGGCACGTCGTGATGTGGAAGGTTGCCGGCGCAACCGACCACGAACGCAGCGTCGCGCGCACCACCGTGAAGACGGCCTTCGAAAGCTTGCGCGGCCGGATTCCGGGCATGACGCACCTCGAGATCGGCGCGGATTTCAGCGCAGCCGATTACGCATGCGACCTGATCCTCGTCGCCGAATTCGAGTCGCGCGAAGCGCTCGACGGCTATGCGACGCATCCCGAACACGCCCGCGTGCGCAACGCGCTGACCGGGCTGCGCATCGCGCGCCACCAGGTCGACTACGCAACGGAGTAACGAGCACATGGACTTCCTCTACCAGGCGCGCGCCGCCCGCGTGATCTTCGGCGCGGGCAGCCTCGCGCATCTCGAACGCGAAGTGCCGGCACTCGGCGCGCAGCGCGCGATCGTGCTGTGCACGCCGGAGCAGCGCGACCTCGCCGAGCACATCGTCGAGCGGCTCGGTGCGCGCGCCGCCGGGCTGTACGACCGCGCGACGATGCACGTGCCGATGGAGATCGCCCGCGATGCGCAGGCGTTCGCCCGCTCCCGCGACGCCGATTGCGCGGTCGCGATCGGCGGCGGCTCGACGATCGGCCTCGGCAAGGCCATCGCGCTCGAAAGCGGCCTGCCGATCCTCGCGATCCCGACGACCTACGCCGGCAGCGAAATGACGCCGATCTACGGTCTCACCGAAGGCGGCATGAAGCGTACGGGCAACGACGCGCGCGTGCTGCCGAAGACGGTGATCTACGATCCCGCGCTCACGGTCACGCTGCCGGTCGAACTGTCGGTGACGAGCGGCCTCAACGCGATCGCGCATGCGGCGGAAGGGCTCTACGCGAACAACGCGAATCCGGTCATGAGCCTCGTGGCCGAGGAAGGCATTCGCGCGCTGGCGCGCGGCCTGCCCGGCGTGCGCCGCGACCCGGCCGATCTCGACGCGCGCGGCCAGGCGCTCTACGGCGCGTGGCTGTGCGGGATGGTGCTCGGCAACGTCGGCATGGCGCTGCACCACAAGCTCTGCCATACGCTCGGCGGCAGCTTCGATCTGCCGCACGCACCGACCCACACGGTCGTGCTGCCGCATGCGCTCGCATACAACGCGGCGCACGCGCCGGACGCGATGCAGCGGATCGCCCGCGCGATCGGCACGGACGACGCCGCGCGCGGCCTCTACGCGCTGGCACGCGACAACGGCGCGCCGATCTCATTGAAGGCGATCGGCATGCGGGAAGCCGACCTCGACCGCGCCGCCGACCTCGCGGCCGCGAATCCGTACTGGAACCCGCGCCCGATCGAACGCGACGGCCTGCGCGCGCTGCTGCAGGATGCGTTCGACGGCAACCTGCCCGGCTCGACGCTACGCTGAGCGCGAACACACGACAAACCAACAAACGAAACCGTCATGGAGACAACCCGCATGCATACCGAATCGAGCGCGCACGGCGAGCGCACCGTCGAACCCTGTGACGTCGCGATCGTCGGCTACGGCCCGACCGGCCTCGTCGCCGCATCGATGCTCGGCCGCGCCGGCCATCGCGTGATCGTCCTCGAACGCTGGCCGACGCCGTACGGCCTGCCGCGCCTCACGCACATCGACGGCGAAACCGCGCGGATCGTGCAGGCCAGCGCCGACGTCGATCACGCGCTGCGCAACGCGAAGGCGGTCGACACCTACCACTACCGCGACGCGAACGGCGACCTGCTGCTCGAACTGAACTGGACCGGCCGCGCGTGCGGCTATCCCGCGCACATCTCGATCTACCAGCCCGATATCGAGGATGCGATCGATGCACGCGCGAGCACGTTCCGCAACGTG
The DNA here is from genome assembly GCF_029522185.1 of Burkholderia sp. IO2. NCBI lineage: Bacteria > Pseudomonadati > Pseudomonadota > Betaproteobacteria > Burkholderiales > Burkholderiaceae > Burkholderia > Burkholderia sp. IO2. Next base: position 40,526 of record NZ_JAKWFH010000036.1, read on the forward strand.
ACGATCCTGCGCGGCTGGGAAGTCGACACGCTGCAACAGGACGACGACGGCGTGACGCTCACCGCGCATCCGTGGCGCGGCGGCCAGGACGCGCAATGGACCGGCCAGCCGCGCACGATCCGCGCACGCTACCTGATCGGCGCGGACGGCACGAACAGCTTCGTGCGCCGCACGCTCGGCATCGAGCGGTCCGATTTCGGCTACAACGAGCGCTGGCTCAATCTCGACTCGGAGAACAAGCGCGATCTCGGCGATGGCTGCGCGCGCACGACGATCTACTGCGACCCGGCCCGCGCGTACATGCACATGCCGATCGGCACGAAGCGCACGCGTTTCGAGCTGCGCGTGCTGCCGAACGAATCGACGGCCGACTGGGAAACCGAAGCGGCCGGCTGGAAGTGGCTCGACGATCACTACGGTTACGGACCGGACGACCTGACGCTGCTGCGCCACGTCGTCTACACGTTCGAAACGCGCATGGCCGAACGCTGGCGCGCCGGCCGCGTGCTGCTCGCCGGCGACGCCGCGCACACGATGATGCCGTACATGGGACAAGGCGCGTGCTCCGGCATGCGCGACGGCATCAACCTCGCATGGAAGCTGGATCTCGTGCTGACCGGGCGCGCGCATGCCGATCTGCTCGACACCTACGAAGCCGAGCGCCGCCCGCACGTGAGCGCGATCACGCAGATGTCGCTGTTCCTCGGGCAGATCGTCAACGAGGACGATCCGCGCAAGGTCGCCGAGCGCGACGCGGCGTTCCGCTCCGGTGCCATGCCGCCGATGCCGCCGTTCCCGAAGCTCGAGCACGGCATCGTGCACGCCGAAGCCGACGGTACGCTGCTGCCGACGACCGGCGCGCCGGCGCCGCAAGGGCGCGTCCGCCGCGGCGCGGCCGAAGGCCGCTTCGACGACGTGGTCGGCCAGGGTTTTCAGCTCGTCACGCGCGAGCACCCCGCCCGCCATCTCGACGACGCGCAGCGCGCGTTCCTCGCGCAACTCGGTTGCCACGTTGCCGTGCTGGCCGATGACGTCTGCGCGCCGGATGCGGTGATCGACGTCGACGGCGAACAGCACGCGTTCCTGCAGGCGCACGGCATCGCCGCGTACATCAAGCGGCCCGATTTCATCGTGTTCGGTTCGGTGGCCGACCTGCGCGGCCTCGGCGCACTCGTCGACGCCCTGCGCGACACGCTGCACTGGTCGCCCCGTTCCACCACGCCGGCCGCGGTGTCGGCCCCAACCGCCCACGTTTCGTGAAGGAGACGCACGCATGACGACCGAACTGTCACCGTTCGCGCTGTCGCTGCAACGCGCGATGCCCGTCACGCGCCTGCTCGATTGCGGAATGGACTACGCGGACGCCGTGGCGCTGCACGCACGCACGTCGGCCGGCGAACCATGGGACGTCGCGGCCGAAGCGCTGGCGGACGCGCAGCTCGCGCGCGCCACCCAGGCGGCGGACGCCGGCCACCTCGTCACGGCCGCCGACGCGCAGGCAATGGCCATCGCCGATCTGCTGTTCGCGCAGATGGCGTTCAATCACGACGTGCCGCGCAAGCGCGCGCTGTATGCGCGGCTCGTCGACGCGTCGTACGGCCTCGCGCGCTGGTCCGACAAACGGATCGAACGCGTCGAAGTGCCGTTCGGCGATGCGCGCCTGATCGGCTGGCTGGTTCGTCCGACGACGGAGCCCATCCGCGGCACCGTGATCGTGTTCGGCGGCCAGAGCGGCTGGGGCTTCGCGTACTGGCCGATCGCCCGCGCGCTCGCCGCGCGCGGCGTCGCGACGCTGCTTGCCGAAGGGCCCGGCCAGGGCGAGACGCGGCTCGAACAGCGGATCTTCGTCGACGTCGACACGCGCGCCGCGTACCGACGCTTCGTCGATCACGTCGCCGCGCGCGTGCCCGGGCCGATCGGTATCTGGGGCAACAGCATCGGCGGGTTGTGGGCGGCGTCGACCGCCGCATCCGACGCACGGATCGCGGCCTGTTGCGTAAACGGCGCGCTCGCGGCACCCACGCTGCTGCCGTTCCGCACGTTCGTCGAACAGGCGGCGGCGATGCTCGGCAACGACGATCCCGAGGCGGTGTCGGCGAACTTCGCGCGCATGCGCTTTTCGTCCGAACGCGACCGCATCGCATGCCCACTGCTGGTGCTGCATGGCGGCGCGGACCCGCTGATCCGGCTCGACGATCAGCAGCCGTTTCTCGATGCGGCGACGTCCGGCGACGCGACGCTCAGGGTCTGGCCGGACGGCGAGCATACGATCTACAACCACGCATCCGAGCGCACCGCGTTCGCGTGCGACTGGTTCGTCGAGCGGCTCGCGCGGGCGTGACGACATGCGGCGGCGGACCGGGCTGCACGGCAGCCGCCGCACCGCTCAACCGCCGGTCTTGAATGCCGGCAACTGCTGCCCGAGCCGCGCGCCCATTTCCGCGCCGAGCGCCTGCAGCGCATTGAACGGCCGGACCATGACCTCGAATTCGACGATCCGGCCGTCGTCGTCGAAGCGGATCATGTCGATCCCCTTCAGCGCCTTGTCGCCGACGGTCGCACCGAACTCCAGCACGACGCTCTTGCCGTCGTCGGTCACGAACTGGCGGTGATACGTGAAGTTGTCGAGGATCGTGATCACCGTGCGCAGCGCCATCAGCAACGCGGGCGCCGGCCCGTACGGCTTGAACGCCATCGGCGAACGGAACACGGCGTCCAGATGGACGATCGATTCCAGCGCGCCGAAATCCTTGCGCTCGACCATCGCGTGCCACGCGTCGAGCGATTTCGCGACGGCGGGATGAACATTCAGCGGCGGGTGCGTCATCGCAATCTCCAGTAACGTTGTTGGACGGGGGAAGAAACGAATCGGTATCAAAGGGTCGCGGCCAGCGTCGTGCCCTGGTGAATCGCGCGCTTCGCATCGAGTTCGGCGGCCTCGTATGCGCCGCCGATCAGATGCACGCGGCATCCGGCTGCCTGCAGCTGTTCCGCCAGCTCGCGCGACGGCTCCTGCCCCGCGCAGATCACCACGTTGTCCACCGGCAGCGTCCGTTCGACGCCGTCGATCGTCACGTGAAAGCCGTCATCGTCGATGCGCCGGTACGTGACCGACGACGACATCCCCACGCCGCGCGCCTTCAGCGCCGTGCGGTGAATCCAGCCGGTGGTCTTGCCGAGCCCGTCGCCGACTTTCGACGCCTTGCGCTGCAGCAGGTGCACTTCCCGCGCGGCCGGTTCGGGCCGCGCGGCGCCCAGCCCGCCGGCATTCGCATACGATCGATCGACGCCCCATTCGCTGAAGAACCGGTCCGCGTCGCCATGCTCGCCGCGATCGCGATGAACGAGATATTCCGCGACGTCGAAGCCGATACCGCCCGCGCCGACGATCGCGACGGAGTTGCCGACGGCCTTGTCGTCGCGCAGCACGTCGAGATAGCCGAGCGCCTTCGGATGACCGACACCGTCGATCGGCGGCGTGCGCGGCACGATGCCGGTCGCGATCACCACTTCGTCGAATTCACCCTGCAACAGCATCTCGGCCGTCGCACGCGTATCGACGTGCAGCGCGATGCCGCGCAGTTCGATCTGCCGGCGGAAATAGCGCAGCGTCTCGTTGAACTCCTCCTTGCCGGGCACCTTCCTCGCGAGATTGAACTGACCGCCGATCTCGGCGCCCGCTTCGTACAGCGTGACCGCGTGACCGCGCTCGGCCACCGTGACCGCGAAGCCAAGGCCCGCCGGCCCGGCGCCGACCACCGCGATCCGCTTGCGGCGCGGCGCGGGCGCGATCACGAGCTCGGTTTCATGACACGCACGTGGATTCACGAGACACGACGTGATCCTGCCGCTGAACGTATGGTCGAGGCACGCCTGGTTGCAGCCGATGCACGTGTTGATTTCGTCCGCGCGCCCTTCCCGCGCCTTGCGGACGAATTCGGCATCGGCGAGGAACGGCCGCGCCATCGACACCATGTCGCAATAGCCGTCGGCGAGCAGTTGCTCGGCGACTTCCGGGGTATTGATCCGGTTGGTCGCGACGAGCGGAATGCCGATCTTGCCCATCAGTTGCCGCGTCACCCACGCATACGCGGCGCGCGGCACCTTGGTCGCGATGGTCGGGATGCGCGCCTCGTGCCAGCCGATGCCGGTATTGAGGATCGTCGCGCCGGCCGCCTCGATCGCCCGCGCGAGCCGGATCACCTCGTCGAGCGTGGAGCCGCCTTCAACGAGATCGAGCATCGACAGCCGATAGATGACGATGAAGTTCGCTCCCACACGCTCGCGCACGCGCCGCACGATCTCGACCGCGAAGCGGATGCGGTTGTCGTACGCGCCGCCCCACGCATCGTCGCGATGGTTCGTGCGCGCGGCGATGAATTCATTGATCAGGTAGCCCTCGGAGCCCATGATCTCGACCCCGTCGTAGCCCGCATGCTGCGCGAGCGCCGCGCATCGCACGAAATCGGCGATCGTCTCGTCGACCTCGTCGCTCGTCAACGCATGCGGCGTGAACGGGTTGATCGGCGCCTTCAGCGCGCTCGGCGCCGCGAGCGCCGGGTGATACGCATAACGCCCGAAATGCAGGATCTGCAACGCGATGCGGCCGCCCTCCGCCTGCACCGCGCGCGTCACGACGCGATGCCGTTCGGCGTCCGCTTCGGTCGTCAGCATCGCGCCGCCGGGCGCCGGACGGCCGCGCTCGTTCGGCGCGAAGCCGCCCGTGACGATCAGGCCAGCCTCGCCGCGCGCGCGCTCCGCATAGAACGCGGCCATCCGCTCGAAGCCGTTCGGCGCTTCCTCCAGGCCGACGTGCATCGACCCCATCAACACGCGGTTCCTGAGTGACGTGAAGCCGAGTTCGAGCGGAGTCGTCAAATGCGGATAACGGGAAGCCATCGGGTGTCTCCATGTTTATGCAACAAGTTGCATTGATGGTAGCCCGCCACCTTTGTTTATGCAACATGTTGCATAAACATGCGTTCACCATTTGTGCTGCGGCCCCGATATGGCAAGATGCGGTTCATTCCGCCGCTGCCTCGATCCGACATGTCCCTGCCGCACGCGCTTCTCACCGCCCTCGCCGAACGCCCCGGTTCGGGGTCCGAGCTCGCCGACCGTTTCGATCGCTCGATCGGCTACTTCTGGCAGGCGACGCACCAGCAGATCTATCGCGAACTCGGGCGTCTCGAGGAAATGGGCTGGATCGAATCGCTGCCCGCCGAGTCCGGTCGCGGCCGCAAGCGCGCGTACCGGATCCTGCCGGCCGGCAAGAAGGAATTGCGCCGCTGGATCGCCGAACCGGAAGATCCGACGCCGCTGCGCGAGGCGCTGATGGTGCGTCTGCGCGCGGAAGCCGTGCTCGGGCCGGCCGGCCTCGAGCACGAGATCCGGCGGCGCATCGCGCTTCATCAGGAAAAGCTGGATCTGTATCTGCAGATCGAGGCGCGCGACTTTGCGACGGCCGGCGATCCGGCGGCCGGCGATTCACGCACGAAGCGGCTGCAGCATCTGGTGCTGCAGGCCGGCATCGCGAACGAGCGGTTCTGGGTCGAGTTTTCGCAGCATGCGCTCGAGACGCTGCGCCTGCCGAAGGACTGAAGCCGCTGACGCAGGACGGGCGGCGTTCGTTTCAGCGCCGCGCGGCACCGCGTGCTCGCCTGCATAGTCCGGCGTGGTGGCAGCGGGTCGCGCCGCCCTTCGCCGTCATGAAGAAGCGGCCGCGCGGCCTGCATGGCGTCGCCGCGCGGCGAAACCGGATCACGCGTCCGGAAAAATCACGACCTTGCCCTTCACCTGCCGGTTCGCCATCCGCGCGATCGCGTCGGCCGCGCCGGCCAGCGACACGCGCTCGGTGATCGCGGGCCGCACCTTGCCGGCCGCGAACCATTCGGCGAGCAGCCGCATGTTCGCGGCATGCTGCGCCGGGTCGCGCCGCACCGCATCGCCCCAGAACACGCCGAGAATGTCGCGCTCCTTCAGCAGCGCGAGGTTCAGCGCGATCTTCGGGATCTCGCCGGCCGCGAAGCCGACCACGAGGAACCGGCCGCGCCATGCGGTCGCACGCAGCGCCGCTTCGCTGCTGGCGCCGCCCACCGGATCGTAGACGACGTCGGCGCCGCGCCCGCCGGTCAGCTCGTCGACGCGGCGGCGCAGGTCTTCGGTCGCATAGTCGATCGTCTCGTCGGCGCCGGCTTCACGGCACAGCGCGAGCTTGTCCGCGCTCGACGCCGCCGCGATCACGCGCGCACCGAGCGCTTTCGCGATCTCGATCGCGGCGATCCCGACGCCGCCCGCCGCGCCCAGCACGAGCAGCGTCTCGCCCGCCTGCAGGCGCGCACGCTGCTGCAACGCGTGCAGCGACGTGCCGTACGCGAGCACGAGCGCCGCGCCCTGCTCGAACGTCATCCCCGGCGGCAGCGCGGCGAGCTGGTGCGCGTCGGCCACGCAGTATTCCGCGAACCCGCCGTGCCCGGTGAACGCCATCACCGAATCGCCGGGCCGCCACGCGGTGACGCCATCGCCGACCGCGTCGATCACGCCGGCAAACTCGGCGCCCGGCGAGAACGGCAGCGCCGGTTTCACCTGATACAGCCCCTGGACGATCAGCGCGTCGGGGAAATTGAGCGATGCCGCCTTCACCTGGATCCGGACCTGCCCGGCCGCCGGTTCGGGAATCGCGACATCTTCGATACGCAAGCGGTCGATCGGGCCGAATGCGGTACACAACAGGGCTTTCATGCGCTTCTCTCCTTGCCCGGCGTGGCCGGGCATCGGTATGGTCCGCGGGCGCCCCCGCGCGGCCGGTTCACGACGCGCGCGCGATGGCCGTCGGCATCCGCGCGCTCGTCGATATTCCGGAATGTCGTTGAAGCCACGTTCAGAACCACGCGTCGCGCATGTCGAGCGTGGTCGTGTCGACGCTCGACAGCAGGTCGAGCTGTGCATCCACCTTCGGCAGTTCCCAGCGGAAGAAGTAGCGGGCCGCCGCGCGCTTGCCGTCGTGGAAATCGCCGTCGTGCCCGTGCGCGGCGAGCGTCACGTCGAGCCACAGCCAGGCGACGACGAGATGGCCGAACGCTTCGAGATACACGCTCGCGTTCGCGAGCCGCGTCTGCGGATCGCCGATCGCGCTCAACTGGCGTGTCACGTCGCCCAGCCGCGCCCAGCGCCGGGCCAATGCCTCGGCCTGCTCGCGCATGCCGGCATCCAGCGCTCGCGCACGCTCGACGGTCGCGCCGATCCGTGCATCGAGCGCGCGCAGCGACGCGCCGTCGTCCTGGCTCACCTTGCGGCCCAGCAGATCGAGCGCCTGGATGCCGTGCGTGCCTTCGTGAATCGGATTCAGGCGGTTGTCGCGATAGAGCCGTTCGACCGCGTAGTCGCGCGTATAGCCGTAACCGCCGTGCACCTGGATCGCGAGATCGTTCGCGGCAACGCACCACTGCGACGGCCAGCTTTTCGCGATCGGCGTCAGGATGTCGAGCAGGCGCGCGGCATCGGCGCGCACCGCCGCATCGTCGTGCGCGCGCGCTTCGTCGACAAGTTTCGCGCAGTACAGGATCAACGCGAGCCCGCCTTCGACGTAAGCCTTCTGCGCGAGCAGCATGCGCCGCACGTCCGGATGATCGACGATCGGCGCCTGCGGCGCGGCCGCATCCTTGCCGGCCGGCCCGAGCGGGCGCCCTTGCGGACGGTTGCGCGCATAGTCGAGCGCGTGCAGATAACCGGTGTAGCCGAGCGCCACCGCACCCGCGCCGACGCCGATGCGCGCCTCGTTCATCATGTGGAACATGTAGGCCAGCCCATGATTCGGCTGGCCGACCAGATAACCGATCGCGCCCGCACGCCCTGCCGGACGGTAACGCGTCCCTTCGCCGAAATTCAGCAGGCAGTTGGTCGTGCCGCGATAGCCCATCTTGTGGTTCAGCCCGGCGAGCACGACGTCGTTGTGCTCGCCGTTCGCATCGCCATCGGCGCCCGTCAGGAACTTCGGCACGATGAACAGCGAGATGCCGCGCGTGCCGGGTTGCAACCGACCATGTTCGTCGGGAATCTTCGCGAGCACGAGGTGGACGATGTTCTCCGCCAGCTCGTGCTCGCCGCCGGATATCCACATCTTGTTGCCGGTCAGCCGGTAGCGCGGGCCGAGCGGCGAATCGCATTCGAAATCGGCGCGCGTCGCGATGTCGGACAGCGACGAGCCGGCTTGCGGCTCGGACAGGCACATCGTGCCGAGGAAACGCCCTTCCAGCTCGGGGCGCGCGAACGCGTCGATCTGCGCGGCGCTGCCGTGCGCGACGAGCAGGTTCGCATTGGCGACGGTCAGGAACGGATACGCGGCCGTCGCGATGTTCGCGGCCTGGAAGAACAGGAACGACGCGGCTTCGACCAGCTTCGGCAAGCGCATGCCGCCGAGCGCTTCGTCATGCCCCGCGGCGATCAGCCCGGCGTCCGCGAACGCGCGCACGGCCGGTTCGACTTCCGGGATCAGCGTCACGCGTTCGCCGTCGAACCGCGGCTCGTCGCGATCGCCGCGCGCCGCATGCGGCGCGAACAGGTCTTCGGCGATCCGCTCGCTGGTGTCGAGCACCGCGTCGAAGGTCTCGCGACTATGCTCCGCGTAACGCGGCAGCGCGACGAGCGCTTCGGCGTCGAGCCAGTCGTACAGCAGGAACGCGAGATCGCGTCGCGACATCAACAGGCTCATCGTGCTGCCTCCCGGGGTGCCGGCCGTGTCAGCCGAATGAAGGGTTGCGTGGCTCCAAGTGCTGGCAGGAATTTAGCACGGTCGTTCGCAAACGACAACGACGAACACGCTAGTCCGCGTAGCCGGGATCGCGCCGATCGAGCCGGCGCAGCAGCCCGGGCCAGACGAGCGCCCCGGCGCCCATCCCGCGCGTGACCGCGGCGATCTGCTGTTTGATGCCGTCGAGAATCGGCTGCGCGATTGGCAGCAGCGCCGAGCCGCCCGCCTGCGCGCGGACCTGGATCATGCAGGCCGCTTCGAAGAAGTACATCGCGACGAACGCATCGGCCGGCGTCGCACCGACGGTCAGCAGCCCGTGATTGCGCAGCATCAGGTTCGTATTGCTGCCGAGGTCGCGCACGAGGCGCGCCTTCTCGCCCTCGTCGAGCGCGATGCCCTCGTAGTCGTGATAGCCGAGCGACGCGAGCACGCCGAGCGACTGCTGTGACAGCGGCAGCAAGCCCGCTTCCTGCGCCGAGACGGCCACACCGTTGATCGAATGCGTATGCATCACGCATTGGGCATCGTCGCGGGCCGCATGCACCGCGCTGTGGATCGTGAAGCCGGCCGGGTTGATCTCGTACGGCGATTCGGACACCTTGCGGCCGTCGAGATCCACCTTGACCAGCGACGACGCCGTGATCTCGTCGAACATCATCCCGTACGGGTTGATCAGGAAGTGGTGCTCCGGGCCGGGCACGCGCGCGGAAATATGGGTGAACACGAGATCGTCCCAGCCGAACAGCGCGGTGAGGCGATACGCGGCCGCCAGGTTGACGCGCGCCTCCCATTCGGCGGGGGAAACCGTCTGCTTCACACTGACATCGGATGAGGCCACGTCACACTCCTTGTTCAAGGGGTCGATGCAAACCGGGCCGCACGATGCGGCCCGGCGCGGGACAGAGGTTGCGTCAACCAGCCTGCGGTTTCGCGAGCTGATCGGCCACCGGCAGGCTGCGGATTCGCGTGCCGGTCGCCGCGAAGATCGCGTTGGTCAGCGCCGGCGCGACGGGCGGCAGGCCCGGTTCACCGACCCCGCCGAGCGGCGTCGCGAAGTCGTCGGGCGCCACCAGATGCACGCGGATTTCACGCGGCGCCTCGTTCATTCTCAACACCTGGAAGCCGTTGAAGTTGCTCTGCTCCGGGTGGCCGTCCTTGAACGTGATCTCGCCGTGCAGCGCAATGCCGAGCCCCATCACCACCGCGCCCTCGAGCTGCGAGCGCACCCGTTCCGGATTGACCTGCGGCCCGCAGTCGATCGCGATGTCGACGCGCGGCACCGAGATCTTGCCGTCCGCGTCGACCTGCACCTCGCACACCGCGGCCGTGTACGACACGAAGCTGCGATGCGCGGCGATCCCGAGCCCATGCCCGTTCGGCAGCGTGCGGCCCCAGCCGGCTTCGCGCGCGACCGTCTCGACCACGCGTCGCAGCCGCCCCGTATCGACCGGATACAGCGCGGGATCCTCGCCGTAGTTCACGTTCTTCACCGTGATGTGCGGCTCGAAACGCCGAGCGGGCCCGATCAGCTCGAGCAGGAAATCCTTCGGATCGCGGCCGGCCGCGTGCGCAAGCTCCGACACGAAACTCTGGATGCCGAACGCATGCGGGATGTTGTACACCGAGCGGAACCAGCCGATCCTCGTGTGCGCTTCCGCGGCCGGATTCTCGAGCCGCACGTTCGGAATCGCGAACGGCAGATCCGCGATGCCTTGCGCGAGCTCGCCCGGCTGCTCGTGCACGACGCCGGCCCGGAACGTCGACTGGATCGACGGCGCGACCGTGCGATGCTGCCACGCGACCACCTTCCCCGATGCATCGATCCCGCCGTCGAACGCTTCGAGCGACACCGCGTGGAAGTAGTCGTGCGCGATGTCGTCCTCGCGCGTGAAGGTCAGCTTCACGGGCGCGCCGACCGCCTTCGACAGCAGCGCGGCTTCCACCACGTAGTCGGGCTTCGACTTGCGGCCGAAGCCGCCGCCCAGCAGCGTCACGTTGACCGTCACGCGCTCCGCCGGCAAGCCGAGCGCCTTCGCGAGCTCGTCGCGCGTGGTCTGCGGCGCCTGCGTGCAGGTCCATACCTCGCAGCGGCCGTCGGCCACGCGCGCGACGGCCGCGGGCGGCTCCATCGTCGCGTGCGCGAGATGCGGGACGTAGTAGGTCGCGCGTACGCGTTTCGCGGCGCCGGCGAGTGCGGCCGCCACGTCGCCGTCGTTGCGGATCACGTCGCCCGGCTGCGCGGCAGCCGCTTCGAGCGTCTTGCGATATTCGGTCGAGTCGTAGCCCGCGTTGGGTCCGTGCTTCCAGTCGATCTTCAACTGCGCGCGCGCCTGGATGGCCGTCCACGTATCGCGCGCGATGACGGCCACGCCGCCGAGCGGCTGGAAGCCGGATGGCAGCGGCGTCGCCGCCAGTTGCACGACCTTGACGACGCCCGGCAGCTTCCCGGCGGCCGACGCGTCGAACGACGCCACCGTATCGCCGTAGGCCGGCGGCCGCGCGACGACCGCATACAGCATGCCGTCGAGCCGCGTATCGATTCCGTACTGCGCCCGGCCGCCGACGATGTCGCGTCCGTCGATCAGCGCCGTCTTGCCCTTGCCGATATAGCGGAATTCGGCCGGCGCCTTCAACGGCACGCTTTTCGTATCGGGCACCGGCAGCGCGGCCGCCTTCGCGGCCAGTTCGCCGAAGCCGAGCTTGCGCCCGCTCTTCGAGTCGACGACCTCGTGCACCGTCACCTTCACCTGGCGCACGTCGACGCCCCATTCGCCGGCGGCTGCCTGCGCGAGCATCGTGCGCGCGGCCGCCCCGGCACGGCGCAGCGCGGCGAAGCTCTGGCGCAGGCTGCGCGACCCGTCGGTGTTCTGGTTGCCGTAGCGCGGCTCGTCGCCGACCGCTTGCGCGACCTTCACGCGCGCCCAGTCCGCGCCCAGTTCGTCGGCCACCACGAGCGCCACGCTCGTGCGCACGCCCTGCCCCATCTCGGAGCGGATGCAGGTCACCGTGACGGTGCCGTCCGGTGCGATCGCAACGAACAGGTTCGGATCGTCGCGCAAGCCGTGCGGCATCCCGGCACCGCCATACTGCGGATTCGCGCTGATGGGCGGCTGCACCGGCGCGGCCGCCCGAGCGAGCGACGGCACGCCGAACGCGAGCAGCAGCCCGCCGGACGCGAAGCCGAACAGCAGCGCGCGGCGGCTTTCGTTGTGGACGGAGAGTTCGGGCGCGCTCATGCGGCACCTCCGCGGCGCACGGCCAGCCGGATCGCGGCACGAATGCGCGTATAGGTGCCGCAGCGGCAGATGTTGCCGGACATCGCATCGTCGATGTCGGCGTCGGTCGGATGGGGATTGGTCTTCAGCAGCGACGCGGCCTGCATGATCTGCCCGGACTGGCAGTAACCGCATTGCGCGACGTTCAGTTCCTGCCACGCCTGCTGCAGCGGATGCGTGAGATCCGCCGACAGCCCCTCGATCGTCGTCACGCGCTTGCCCGACGCCGCCGCGACGGGCGTGATGCACGCGCGGATCGCCACGCCGTCGAGATGCACGGTGCACGCACCGCACAGCGCCATCCCGCAGCCGAACTTGGTGCCGGTGTGGCCGAGCACATCGCGCAGATACCAGAGCAACGGCATGTCGGGATTGCCGTCGAAGTGCTGCTCGCTACCGTTGACGGTCAGCGTGATCATCGTTCACCTCCTGGTTGCGATGCCCGCCGGGCAGGCATCGAGTGGGGATTCGAACGGCGCGGCGCACATTCCGAACGACCAGGCAGGCGTGGCGCCGTTTCGTCGACCGTGTCGCGTGCAGGCACGGCCGGGCGGATGCTGCGAACGATGCCGTCGGCCGGTTGCCCGCGCAACCTTTCGACGCCATTCCGGCCAGCCGCTCGTCCGCATGAATCGCCGTCCGCATTATCGAGCCATTTCGGATTTGATGTCGGATCGGCGCGGTTCGAGCGTTTCAGGCAAACGGCACGGGAATTCGGCCGGAAACGGCATGCGTCGCCGGCCGATCGCGCCACGCGCCGACCGCTCCTTCAGTCGACCAGCACCACCGGCTTGCCCGAGAACCGCCGCTCCCGCAGCCCTTCCAGTTGCGCCGGCAACTTCCCGAAGTCGCCGGTGACGCGTGCTTCGGGTTGCATCCGGCCGTTCGCGATACCGGCGAGCAGCATGCTGCCCGCCGCGGTCGTCTCGAGCCACGCCGCATCGTCGCCATAGGTGTGCAACGCATTCAGCGCGACTTCATGAAGCGACGCGCTCGACGTGAACGGCGGTAGCGGCGGCGTGTCGAAGCGCCCCTGGATGCACACGATATGCCCGTTCGCGGCCACGGCAGGTGCCCAGCAGGCCGCATGCCGCGCATCGACGCTGTCAAACACCGCATAGAAACGCCGGGCCAGTTCGGGCATCGCGCCGATCGTTGCATCGACGGGACCCGGCAGGCAATGGCTTGCCCCGCGCTCGCGCAGGCGCTCCCAATGTCGTTCGTGGCTCGATACCGACACCACGAACCCGCGAGCGGCGGCGATCTGCACCAGGTAGTTGCCGACCGCGCCGCCTGCACCGCTCACGAGGATTTCCCTCGCCGCGCGGCACGGCACCTTCTCGAGCGCCTGCCATGCGGTCAGCGCCGGGCACGGAACGCTCGCCGCCGTTTCGAAATCGAGCGTGTCGGGCACCGTCAGCAGCACGCCGGCCGCAACCGGTGTGTATTCCGCGAAACTCCCGTGCTCGCCGAGCGCCTGATGATAGGCGACGCGGCGACCCAGCAGGTGGCGCATCGCGTCGTCCGCGGCCGCGACCACCGTGCCCGCGCCATCGACGCCGGGCACATGGCCGGGGCGCCAGTTCACGAGCGCGCCGCCGAGCACTTTCCAGTCGACCGGATTGAGGCCGATCGCGTGATTGCGGACCAGCACCTGGCCGGGTTTCAGTCCCGGCATTTCCCGTTGTTCGAGACGCAACTGCGCGGGATGCCCGCTGCCTTGCCAGGTCCACGCGCGATAGCGGGCCGGCAACGAGGCTTGATGAGTGGATTGAGTCATGGGGGAATGGCAGGGTGTGACACACGACGGGCGCTCGGCGATCGCGTGCAAGTGCAAGGAGCCCGCATCGGATTTCGTCGCGTCGATGCGATTTCCGGAAGATGCGGGTGGGATATCCGCTGAAGTATCCGTGCGCGGCGCCGTTTCGCGAAAGAGGCTTCCCGCGAAAACACTTTTGAATGCATCGGGAAAATGGGTTCCGGGTCGCGCACAGGCAAGCATCCGGCCGACCTCGCGGCCGGACCGGATGCTTGACGCCTGCGTCGAACGCGCCGGAAGGCGCTACCGCGCGCCCTTCCTCACGGCGACCGCAATGCCTGCAATCCGAGCGTGAGCGCGTTGAACGGCATTTCCGCAGCGCCCATCGAGAAACTCGTCGTCTTCGTCGGCACGCCGGGCGTGCGCATCAGCGCGTGAACGATCCGCTCGCTCGCATGGCCGTCACCGTACGGATTGCTCGCGCGCGACATTTCCTCGTAAGCGCTCTCGCTGTCGAACAGACGCGACGCCTCCCATACGATCCTGTCCTGATCGGTGCCGACGAGCCGCGCGGTGCCGGCCTGAATCGCCTCGGGCCGCTCGGTCGTCTCGCGCGTGACCAGCACCGGCTTGCCGAGCGCCGGCCCTTCTTCCTGAATGCCGCCCGAATCCGTGATGATGAAATAGGCGCGCGACATCAGGAAGACGAACGAAAGATATTCCTGCGGCTCGATCAGGTAGATATTGGGGACGTCGCCGAGCCGCGCGCGCGCCGGTTCCCTCACGTTCGGATTCAGGTGCAGTGGATAGACGAACTGCGCATCGCGATAGCGGTTCGCCAGCGTGCACAGGGCGTCGCAGAAATGCCGGAACGGTTCGCCGAAACTTTCGCGGCGATGGCCGGTGATCAGCACGACGCGTCGCGACGGTTCGAGAAACGGGAAGTACGCGGCGACCTTGTCCGACAGCGCGGTGGTGCGATCCAGCATGCGCTTGACCTCGTGCAACGCGTCGATCACGGTATTGCCGGTCAGCGAGACCGCGCCGCCCGGCACGCCTTCGCTCAGCAGGTTGTCGCGCGCCTGCCCGGTCGGGGCGAAATGCCAGGACGACACCGCATCGGTCACGCGGCGATTCAGTTCCTCCGGCCACGGCGACCAGATGTCGCCGCTGCGCAAGCCGGCCTCCACGTGCCCGACCGGCAGATAGCGATAGAACGCCGCGAGGCTGACCGCGAGCGTGGTCGTCGTATCGCCGTGCACCAGCACGACGTCCGGCCGCAGTTCGTCGAAGACCATGCCGATCGCCTGGAGAATGCCGGTCGTCACGTCGGTCAGCGTCTGGCTTTGCCGCATCAGGTTGAGATCGTAGTCGGGCTTGATGTCGAACAGCGTCAGCACCTGGTCGAGCATTTCGCGATGCTGCGCGGTCACGCATACGCGGGCGTCGACATCCGCTTGCGCCTTCAATGCGCGCACCAGCGGCGCCATCTTGATGGCCTCCGGCCGGGTCCCGAACACAAGCAAGATCTTCTTCATCGTTGTCCTCGTTTAGCCACTGCGCGCCTGGCGATCCTGCACGTGGCGCGAAGCATGTATTCGGGCGGCGCATCGCGTACTCGCACGCGCTCGACACGCGGCGATGCTGCGGGGCGAGCGCGCCACCTCGTCCGCGCGGTCCGGGCCGCGCGAATCGTCGTACTACCGGCGTCCCGTTGCACTGGATCGATCACGTCATGAGCGGTTCCTCGCTGTGTCGAGCATTACGTCCTCCCACTACAGCAATATTCAAACCAGCGGGCCCGCATCCCGGCCCGCTTCGCTCAGCGGCCGTCGCGTGCGGACGGCGTGTTGCGGAATGTTTCACAACTGCTACGGGCGCTCGCCTCGCCGGATCGACACGACAACGATAAACAGCCGGACGCTCAACCGATCCGTCTGACGACGTCGTCCGACGAATCGTGCACGCATGTCGAACCACCGAGACGCAGCGAATCTGCGGCATCTTTCGACGCGCGTTGCGTCATCTCGATTCGCCACTTTCGTCTGTGCACTGTGCGGCGCGCACGCGAGCGTCGGCCACCTACGCACGCGCAGGATTTCTCCGACACGCGACGGCGCTTGCGTCACACGAATCGGTGCGCGGGAAATGTTGCGTATGTGTAACGCGGCCAAAAACCGGAAAATACATCGGAGTCCGGTCTATTTGTCTCACATGAAACCGGCGTCGGTTTCGATCACCACACCAACGCGCGTGCGACGAATGAAGCGCGACGATCAGTCATGCAAGCTTCACCCGGCAAGGCGCCACCGATGGATGCGAAGCCCCCCGCCGTGCGAGGTGCTCTACGCACGCAACCGACCGTATGGGGTCGAATGCGACGCGTGCACACTGATTCGTCAGTGAATCAAAACCCGCCGCCCGCGCGACTTCCGCATTCGCTTCCTTCGCGTCGATCCTTGCTGCGCGCGGCATCCCGACAGATGGCTCACGCCTTGCTTAATGTCAGACAGGTGCGTCCCGAAGCACTCGCACGGCAGCAGACAGACGGGGACGCCAAAGCAACGAAGCCGGGAGGCGACGCGACGCGTTCGTCCGGGGCGACCGACAATCGCCCGCCACGACCCACGCGCCACGGCTTCCCATTGACGTCCGCGCGATCCACGGAGCGCCTTCAGCTCTCATCGGTCGTCGTCGCGGGCACGGGGACCAGGACATGAAGAAAACGCGGGCGGCGTCACTCTGCGAACAAGGCATCCTGCTGCTGATCGTGCTTGCCTGCTCGCTGATCGTCCGCGACACCGCATCGCAGGCGATCGCCGAACCGGTCCGGTTCGGCGTGCCCGCCGTCAACGCCGCCAACGCGGCAAACACCGGGCTCGCAATGGAACGCACCGCGCTCGACAGCGTGACGTTCTCGCTCGCCGCACCGGCCTCGCCCGATCCGGATGCGTCGCTCGAACCGCCGCCGGCCGGCACGCCGAGCATCACGTTCGATCCCGAGCTGCTGCTGATGCCGTGCGTGGCGTACCTGTGGCTGTTCACGCTGTTGACGTGCGGGTATGCCGCGCGGCACTACCTGTTCAGCCTCGACCGCCTGTTCAAGCCGCAGCACGCGCCCTACCGCGCGATGACCCACGGCGATTGGCCGCGGCTCACGGTCTTCGTCGCCGCCCACAACGAGGAAACCGTCATCGTCGATTGCCTGATGGCGCTGCTGGCCACGACCTACCCGCGCGACCGGCTGACGATCATCCCGGTCAACGACCGCTCGACCGACAACACGCGCGTGCTGATCGACGAAGTCCGCGCACTCGCGCCCGAACTGATCCAGCCGTTTCATCGCGAGACCGGCAAGCCGGGCAAGGCAGCCGCGCTGAAGGATGCGCTGCGCTTCATCCGCGGCGACATCATGGTGGTATTCGACGCCGACTACCTGCCGCGGCCGGGGTTGCTGAAGGAACTCGTCGCGCCGTTCTTCGATCCGGAAGTCGGCGCGGTGATGGGCCGCGTCGTGCCGCAGAACGCGGACAGCAACCTGCTCGCGCGGCTGCTCGATCTCGAGCGCGCGGGCGGCTACCAGGTCAACCAGCAAGCCCGCAACAATCTCGACCTGGTGCCGCAGTACGGCGGCACGGTCGGCGGCATCCGCAAGGGTGCGCTCGACGCCGTGGGCGGCTGGTGCGACGACACGCTCGCCGAAGATACCGACATGACCTACCGCCTGCTGCTGAGCGACTGGCGCACGGTCTATCTGAACCACGCCGAATGCTATGAGGAAGTACCGGAGCGCTGGGCCGTCCGCGCCCGGCAACTGACGCGCTGGGCGAAGGGGCACAACCAGACGATGTTGCGCTACCTGTTGCCGGTGCTGCGCAATCCGCTGATCTCGCGGCGCTGCCGGCTCGACGGCGCCCTGCTGCTCGGCGTGTTCACGATGCCCGCGCTGCTCGCGATCGCGTGGAGCGCCGCGCTCGCGCTCTACCTGTTCAACGGCGTCAATTCGACCGCGCTCGGCCTGCTCCTGTCGCTGTTCGCGCTGTTCTCGTTCAGCACCTTCGGCAACTTCGGCGTGTTCTTCGAGATCGTCGTCGCCGCGCGGCTCGACGGCCGCGCGACGCGCCTGCGGCTCGTACCGGTCAACGTCGTCGGCTTTTGCGTGACGATTGCGGCGGTCGTCGCCGCGCTATGGGGGCTCGCGCTCGACGCCGCGTTCCGCCGCGAACTGAAATGGGACAAGACCGAGCGTTTTCGCCGGCAATTGAAACCGGAGCGATGAGCGATGACGACCTTCAATGTGATGGTGCCGGTGGCCGGCGTGCTCACCCTGCCGTTCCTGCCGATGCTGCACGAACTGATCCGGCGCAGCGACGTCGCAGCATTGCCGATCGGCGACGGGCCATTCGTCGATCAGGCGCTGCTGGCCGCGCGCTGGCACGACGCGCTGCGCGCGCACGCGGCCGGCACGCCGTCGGCGGATGCGGCCGCCACACCGCCGTGGCAAGCGCTCGGCCTGGCCGTGCAGCATGCGGACGCGATCCACGTCGCACGGGACACACATCGCGACGACGTGCTTTACGCCGATCGCACGATCACGCTCGACGACGGCGCGCGGGCCGCGTACGCGTTCGCCGACGAGCGCATCGACATTCGTGCCGGCGCGACGATCGGCACGCTCGCGCATGCACCGCTGATCGACGTCGACGGCGCGGTACTGCGCGGCGTCGTGGTCGGCGACACGGTGCATCTGCACGGCGCCGGCGGCTTCGCGTGCCTGTATGGCGAGCCGCTCGTGTTCGGCGCGGCGCCCGGCGCGCGGCCCGCGGACCCGCAGGCCGCCCCGCGCCGCGCGATCTCGCTGACCCGCCACTTCGCGTCGCTGCCGCATCGCTTCCTGCACGGCCGTTACCTGGTGCCGTGCGACGTCCGCCTGCCCGCGCACACGGTCGTGCAAGGCAACCTGATCGTCGAAGGCACGCTCGTACTCGGCGAAGGCTGCGTGCTGCGCGGCAGCGTCAAGGCGCATCGCGTCGAGCTCGAACGCCACGCGTTGCTGCATGGCGCGGTATTCGCGCGCGACGATGTGTTGCTCGCCCACGCGAGCTGCATCGACGGCGTCGTGTCGGCCGGCGGCCTGCTGCGGCTGACGGGGGCGCGCATCGGCGTCGCCGGTCATCCGGTCAGCGCGTGCGCGCGCGACGTCTCGGTCGTCAATCATGCCTGCGTGCATGGCGATCTCGTCGCGTGGCGCAGCGGCTGGTTCCACACATCCCGTTAAGGAGCGCCTCATGTCCGATCGCCCCAGCCATCGCGGCCCGCGCGTGCCGGTTGCCACCCTCGCGATGCTGTGCGGCGTCGCCTTCGGCGCGCCCGCGGCGCTGGCGGAGCAGCCGGACGATGCCGCCGCCGTGCCCGCCGTGCAGCCCCCGGACCCCGCGACCGTCATCACGCCACGGATGCGCGACGAATCGATGTTCGTGCGCGTGGACGCCGAAGGCCTGCCGGACGGCGTGCCGCTCGCCGAGTTCACGCCCGAGGATACGAACCGGCCACCGCTGCCCGACGCCATCGTCACACATGCGCAGGCGCCGCAGGAATCGCACACCGAACTGTCGCTCGGCTATTCGAGCGCGCACCTGACGCACGGCTATGGCGACTGGTACGGCGTGCATCTGCGCGGCGTCTATCAGGACGGCGTGCGCACCGTGCTCGGCGAACTGGCGCAATTGCACCGCTTCGGCGAGAACACGCAGCTCGGCGCGCTGACCTACGTGCAGAACCTCGGGCCCGACTGGTTCGGTGGAATCGGCTTTTCCGGCACCACGTCGGGCACGATCCTGCCGAGCGCGCGCGTCGACCTGTCGCTCAACCGCAAGCTATTGTCCGATCGTTCGCTGGTCGTGTCGCTGGGCGCCGGCTACGCATGGAACCGCAGCGGCCACCGCGATCAGCTCTATCACGCCGGCGTGATCTGGTATGCATTGCCGAAGTGGATTTTCGAGGCGGGCGCGAACTATACGGTCGATTCACCGGGCTCGGTCAAGGCACCTGCGTACTACGGCGCCGTCACCTACGGCGAAGTCGGCAAGAGCGTGATCGTGCTGCGCGGCGGGTTCGGCCGCGAAGCGTATCAGGTCACCGGGTCCGGCTCGCAGATCGCGGATTTCCGCAGCCACGAGATCACCGCGAAATGGCGCTACTGGTTCACGCGCAAGTGGGGCACGCAACTCGAATTCGACTATTACCACAACCCGTACTACTCACGGATCGGCGGCGAGCTCAGCGTGTTCTATCGCTGGTGAGCGGGCGGACGCCATGCCCACGCATCCCGTCCGTCCTCCCGTCGACCGTTCGCTGCGCACCCACGCGTACCCGCAGCGCTGGCTGTCGTCGATCGCGCTGCTGACACCCGCGCTGTACGCGTCGCTGTGGTTCGGACTGCCGCTGGCGTGGCGCTACTGGCGCGCGGTCATGGCATGGGGCGCGCAGCAGATCGATCCGGCGCTGCACGTGATCGTGCTCGGTTATCCACCCGACGCGCCACGCGTGCCGCTGCTGTCGATCGACGTCGCGGCCCGCCTGCCGGGCGGCACGCTGCTGCTGGCCACCGCCGCGCTGTGCGCGATCGGCTTCGCCGCCTCGTTCGTCCGTCGGACACGCTGGCTGCCTGTTGCATATCTGTTACGTATCGCGAGCTTCACCCAGCTGCTGATTTGCGCGTACTTCTGGCTCGCGCCCGACACGTTCCCGTATGTGCCGCCACTGCATCTGCGCGACATGTTCGTGCTGCACGGCGCGGCGATCGCGCTGATCCCGCTGGTGATGGCCGCGCTGTACTACCCGCTCGATTTCTCGCTGCTGCAAAAGGCCGTCGCATCGCTGCTGGTGCTCGGCTACTTCGTGTTCGCGCTGCCGTTCGTGATGCTGCTGCACGCGACGATCATCCATCACGGCTCGCTGCTGTTCTTGCCGTTCTGCTATTTCCTGCTCGGCGGGCCGCTGCTGATCGGCCTGCTGGTCACGCTCTATACCTACTGCGCAAGCTGGCCCGGCGCACTGACGCGCGATCGCGATTCCGTCTGCTGATAGCGCGTTCGAACGCGCCGTATCAGCGATGAAACGATTCCGCCGTGTTTCCGGACGCACCGCCCGGCCCGCATCGCAAGAAGCCAGCAGTACCGGGCCTCCTGCGCCAATGGCACGTTGTTCGCTTCTTCCAATGCGTCGCATCGAGTCCTCTCATCGGCGAAGACAGCATGGCACACCGGCGCATTCGCGCGTTCCGGCCGCTGTCGGCACGCACCGCTCGATACCCGACGAACCGGACAGCCGCACACGTCTACGGGGCTGGATTGGTCGACCTGGCGGCACGCGCATCACGGCTGCCGCACGCCCCATTCCTTGAGCGAGGAGCACACCATGTTGGCAAAGTCAGGCAAGTTCTTGCGGATCCTGTTCGCGCTGTTCGCGCTCGCGTTCGCATTCGGTCCGGGCGGCGTTCGGGCGGCCACCAACCAGCTTCTCCTGTTGGTGCCCGATACGCTGACACTGCCCGATTCGCGCGTGTCCGCCTGGCTCGACAGCGCGCAGGAGGAAGGGCTGCAGATCAAGGTGATGACCGACAGCCAGTTCATGGCGGCCGGCGCGTCGCTGTCGCAGTATCCGGGCCTGATCCTGCCCGATCAGGTGCATACGACGGCCGACGACACGCTCGTGACCGCGATTCAGAACTACGCACTGAACGGCGGCAAGGTGATGCTCGTCTACGATTTCGGCGTGCTGAATTCGGCCGGCTTCTACGTCAGCCCGAAATCGCGCTTCAGCAGCATGGCCGGTGTGGACTACGTGCTGTATGACCAATACGGCGGCAACATGATCGGCCTCGGCAACGTGACCGGCATGAGCAGCTGGCTGCGCACGCTCCAGGTGCCGCCCGGCAAGTCGATGGCGTGGACCACGACGTCGTCGACCACCACGACCGCGACGGCGCTCGCATCGCCCAGCACCGCCGGCACGTCGACGAGTTCGACGTCGGGCAGCACGCTGTTTCTGGCCGCCAGCCCGTCGAATCCGGGCGGCCTCGCCAATTACAACCACGGGGCCTGGTTCCAGTACGCGACGCCGCCTACGGGCAGCGGCGTGCTGAGCCAGACGCCGCCGAAGCTGACCGGCACCGTGACCGGCAAGCTGAAGAAGACCACGACGTATACCGCCAACTCGCTCCTGAGCACGTCGACCGGCAAGACGGCCAACACGCTCGCGTCGACGCTGGCCACCACCACCGACACGCTCGAAGGCATCTCCGGCTACGTGTACGGCTTCCTCACCTATCCGAGTTTCGTCACGCAGGGCACGTACACCGGCACGACGATCCTGACCTCGCCGACCTTCGGCCTCGTGTCCGGCTACAACACGTACGGCAACGGCGGCGTGCTGTTCGTCAACCTGCCGCTCGCCTACCTCGACGGCCAGACCGACGGCATGCTGATTCACGGCTACCTGCATTATTTCGGCACGCAGATGCTGAACCTGCCGTCGCTGTCGCCGCTGCCGAAGGCGATGGCCGGCCTCGTGTTCAACTGGCACTTCTGCGCGGGCGACCAGATCCAGCCGGCACTGCAATTGAAGAGCCTCGGCGTGTGGAACAACGGGCCGTTCTCGCTCGTGATCACGGCGGGCCCCGATGAAGCGGCCTTCGGCGACGGCAACGGCATCAACCTCGCGAACAACCCGACCGCGCAGAATCTCCTCAGGTATTTCGTGACCAAGGGCCATCGCGTCGGCAGCCACGGCGGCTGGATTCACGATTACTGGGGGGCGAATGCGAGCGAAACGAACGCAAGTACGTTCACGCAGTACCTCGTGATGAACCACCAGGCCGTCCAGGCCGCGACCGGTCAGCCGGACGTCGAGTACGCGGCACCGGAAGGCAATACCCCGACCTGGTCGGTCAACTGGCTCGAAAGCAATGGCTTCAATGGCTACTACTTCACCGGCCACACCGGCTCGGCACCGACCCGCGCCTACCGCAACGGCGCGTTGCTGAACCCGGGCCTGTGGGCTTACCCCGTGATGCCGTTCGGCAAGTACGCGACGTTCGAGGAGTTCCAGCAATACGCGGTGCCGACTGCCGACGTGAACAACTGGTACGCGTCGCTGATGAACTTCGTCGTCGCGAACCGCACGAGCCGGCTGATCTATGCGCACCCGCTCGGCGCATCGTCCTACACGTCGACGCTGTCCGCGATCTTCTCGCAAGCCAATACGCTGAAACTGACGGGTCAGTTCAAGTGGTACACGATGACCGACATCACGACCTTCGATCGTGCACGCCTGAACGTCACATGGTCGGCCACCGACACGGGCAGCGGCTGGGCGTTCGCCGCCAGCCATCCGACCAGCCTCGCGAACATGACGTGGCTGCTGCCGAAGAAGGGATTCGCACTGCCGATCATCACGCAAGGCTTCGGCAGCGTCGTCATCACCGACTCGACGTACTGGCTCGTGACCGCGAACAGCGGCACCAGTCTCAAGTTCACCAGCGCCAAGGTGCACTGAGTTACGACATCGACACCCCCGTCGGCGCGCGACGCGGCCAACGCCGCGCCCGGCGGGATTTGCGCAGGACCATCGCGCAGGAGCCCCCCATCATGAACCGGCCCGCGCTTTTCCCGGCCGCACGCGCACGCGTGGCGGCCACCGCCCGGCTATGCCGCCTGTGGCGCGTCGCCTGCTGTGTCGCCGCGTGCGGCATCGCGCTGCAGGCGAGCGCCGCGGAACTTCAGCTCAACGGACTCTATCAACGCCCCGACGGGGCGATCACCGTGCGCCTGAACGGCGCCGGCATCGATCCTTATTTCGCGGCGAAGGCACTGCTCGGCGCCGAGGATGCCGGGCTCGACGCACATCGGGCCGCGCTCGCATGGATCGCGTGGCTGCTGCCGCGCCAGCGTCCGGACGGCGGTTTCGATCGCTACTGCGTGAAGAGCGGCCAGTACAGCTCATGCGCCGAAGCCGACGCCGACGATGCGATGATGGCGACCTGGATCGAACTGCTCGCCCGCTTCGCGCCGCCCGAGGGCCTGCCCGCCGCATGGGAACTCAGCCTCGATCGCGCGGCCGCGCATCTGGACGCGCTGCTCAGCAAGCCCGCAGGCGTCTATCAGATCTCGTCGACGCTGCACGTCGCGCTGCTGATGGACAACGTCGAGGTGCACAGCGCGTTCCAGGCGCTCGCCGCGTATTACGTCCGGCATGCCGACGCTGCCCGCGCCGGCCCGTGGACTCAGCGCGCCGACCGGCTCGCGTCCGCGATCCTGAAGGTGTTCTGGCGCGGCACACAGTCCGGCTTTCGCGCGAGCACGCAGCGCATCAGCGACACGACGTTCTATCCGGCGAAAGTCGCGCAGGTCTTTCCGCTCCTGTCCGGCATTCAGGTTCCCCAACAATCGAACGAGACGATCTACGCGCAGTGGATGCAGAAGTACGGCAAGACCTGGCTGCAACTCGCCGGCTCCGACTATCCGTGGGGCTTGATCGCACTCGTCGCATTCAAGATGAACGACTGGAACACGGTCGCGTGCTGGCATGCGCGATCGGGCCCGTACCGGCACGGCGCACACTGGAACGTACTGGAGGAGGCGCTTTACCTGGCATTCGAAAGCCGGATGGCCGACCCGGTCGCGCCCGCTCAATGCGGCTTCACGACGGCGGCGACAACGGAGACCGCGTCACGCTGATCCACGCGTGCGCACGGTCCGGGGCAATCTACAGGGAAGGAGACGTGTCATGTGTGGCATCGTCGGCGCGGTCGCGCAACGGGATATCGTCCCGATTCTGATCGAAGGTTTGCGCCGCCTTGAATATCGCGGCTACGATTCATGCGGAGTGGCGACGGTCGTCAACGGCCAGGCACGCCGCGAGCGCAGCATGTCGCGCGTCGCCGATCTCGACGCGCACGTGCGCAGCGCCGGCCTGACCGGCAGCACCGGCATCGCGCACACGCGCTGGGCAACCCACGGCGCGCCGGCAACCTGCAACGCGCATCCGATCTTTTCGCGCGACGAGATCGCGCTGGTGCACAACGGCATCATCGAGAATCACGAAACGTTGCGCAAGCAACTAGCCGACGAACACTACGAGTTCGACGGCCAGACCGACACCGAGGTGGTCGCGCACCTGATCCACAGCAAGTATCGCGGCGACCTGCTCGCCGCCGTACGCGACGCGACCTCGCAGCTGCACGGCGCGTATGCGATCGCGGTGTTCAGCAAGCACGAGCCGCAACGGCTGATCGGCGCACGCGCCGGCTCGCCGCTCGTCGTCGGCGTGAAGGACGGCGAATGCTATCTCGCGTCGGATGCGCTCGCGCTCGCCGGCATCACCGACCGCTTCATCTTTCTCGAGGAAGGCGACATCGTCGAGCTGACGCCGGGCGGCGTGCGGGTGCTCGATCGCAGCGGCGCACCGATCGAACGCGCGATACAGACCGTCTCGTCCGCGCAGGGCGTGGTCGAACTCGGGCCATACCGGCATTTCATGCAGAAGGAAATCTTCGAGCAGCCACAGGCCGTGGCCGCGACCATTCCCGATGCCGGGCTGTTCGACCCGGCCGTATTCGGCCCGGACGCCGCGCGCGCGTTCGAGCAGATCGACAACGTGCTGATCCTCGCGTGCGGCACGAGCCATTACTCGGGCCTGACTGCACGCCGCTGGCTCGAGACGATCGCGCGCATCCCCGCGCAGGTCGAGATTGCGAGCGAATACCGTTACAGCGACGCGCTCGCGATGCCGAATACGCTGGTGGTCAGCGTGTCGCAATCCGGCGAGACCGCCGACACGCTCGCCGCGCTCAAGTACGCGCAGGCGCTCGGTCACATCGACACGCTGGCGATCTGCAACGTGCCGACCAGCGCGATGATGCGCCAGACCGGCCTGCGCTTCCTGACGCGCGCCGGCCCTGAAATCGGCGTCGCGTCGACCAAGGCGTTCACGACGCAGCTCGTCGCGCTGTTCATTCTCGCCGTCACGCTCGGACGGCTGCGCGGCTACGTCGACGACGCGCAGCTCGCGCGTTATACGACGCAATTGCGGCGCCTGCCTGGCGCGCTCGAGGACGTGCTCGGGCTGGAGCCGCAGATCGAGCGCTGGGCGGCGGAATTCTCGCAGCACGAAAACGCGCTCTTTCTCGGGCGCGGGCTGCACTACCCGATCGCGCTCGAAGGCGCGCTGAAGCTGAAGGAGATTTCATATATCCACGCGGAAGCGTATCCGGCGGGCGAGTTGAAACACGGGCCGCTCGCGCTCGTCACGCATACGATGCCGGTTGCCACGATCGCGCCGAACGATGCGCTGCTCGAAAAGCTCAAGTCGAACATGCAGGAAGTGCGGGCGCGCGGCGGGCAGCTTTACGTGTTCGCGGATGCCGATACGCGGATCGACAACGGCGAAGGCGTGTCGGTATTGCGGATGCCGGATTATTACGGGCTGCTGTCGCCGATTCTGCACGTCGTGCCGTTGCAGTTGCTCGCGTATCACGCGGCGTGCTTGCGCGGCGCGGATATCGACAAGCCGAGGAATCTGGCGAAATCGGTGACGGTGGAGTGATTCGTTTGCGCAATCCGGCGCGAAGCCGCGAAGATCACAAACTGGCCCGCCCTACACGATTCGAACGTGTAACCCACGGGTTAGAAGAACGCACGGCGTCACACTGATCGAGATGGATCGACCTCGCCTTGCGAGTTGGCATCGAAACCGGCAGCGGCTTCAGGGTCCGTCGACTGGCACCGAACGCAGGAATCCTCGCTGCGGGTTCAGCCTATCTGCAGCGACATCCCGCACCGCGTACGCTTCAGACATTGCCCGTGCCCGCGCGACACGGCACGGGTCCTTTTCGCTGGCAACTACTGAAATATCCGGGTCATCGGCCAAGTCCGGTCGCCCGCGTCTTTCGGTAGTCGGGCCTCCAGCTGCGCCTTTCGTTCGGCGAGCTTGAGTCCAAGTCCGACAAGGTCGAGTCCCGATGAGCGCAGTTCGGGAAAGAGCTCCGTCTCCTCTTCCTTGATGTGATGCCGGACGTTTTCCATCAGCACCGCGAAAGTGGCATCAAACCCTTCCATACCAGGCTTGAGGGTTTCGAATTTCTCGATGAGCGTCTTCACGAGAAAGTGCTCGACGTAGGCTTTGTCGACATCCTTTTGGGGGCCGCCGGACAGCGCATCGTGCGCAGCTGGGTAAAGAATCTGTTCCTCAATCATCGCGTGGACGGTCAATTTTTCGCAGGCGCGCCTAACGAGCGCGTGCTTGGCATCGAGGTCCTCGTCGGCGGTTTTTTCAAAGATCGTGAACAGCTTTTCGACCGCACGATGGTCAGACTCAAGTAGCGCGATAGCGCCGGTCGCTGACGGAGTGTCAGCTTCATCGCGGTCATGCTTGTGGCGCTGCGTCTCGTTCGTGTTCGCCATGGCTGGCCTCTGTCTAAAGGTGGATAACGGCCAGCCACTGGAGCAAAACTTGCACCTGCTCCCGAAAACGGGGCGGACGCCGCACTCGTCAAGGCAAGGTTTGATCCATGCTCAACGGTTACGGCGCCACAGGGCGGGTCGCATCGTGGCAAGAATCGGAAAAGTCAGGCGGTTCCCGGCCATGGAGCAGAGACGTTCCGCCTTGGGCATCAACCACGAAATGGCACGCTCGGCACATCCCTACGCGGGTTGTAACGTTGAGCGCATTTTTGTGAGTGTCTCGACAGCCGCCCGCTGCATAGCCCCAAAGAAAGTCGTCACCGTTTGCGAAGTTACGTTGTCACTTCGCCGGGTGATGTCGACACCACGCGCGACCAGGTGACGCGTCTAGCTGGCGCCTCCACGAGTCGCTCGCCGAACCACTCGCGGCGCGCCGGCCGCTCACGCTGCAGGGCGATTGTCCGGCGCGCGGCAACACTCGTCGGCGTGACCGTGATCGCGTCGTAGATCAACCCCGGCGCATCCGCCGACGTGAAGCTCGCCCGCCCCCGGTGCGTTTCCGCGCGTCGCCGGCGTTCGGTTGCGGCTTGCGCAGCGCGATCAGGCCTTGCGCGCGACGACACCCACCGGCGAAACGGGCGCGCGTTTCGGTGCGGTCTTGTAGTGCGTGCTGTACAGCGCCGCGCCGACGAACACCAGCCCGCCGACCAGGTTGCCGAGTACCGTCGGGATCTCGTTCCACAGCAGATAGTCGACGATCGTGAAGTGGGCGCCGAGCATCAGGCCGGACGGGAACAGGAACATGTTCACGACCGAGTGCTCGAAGCCCATGTAGAAGAACACGAGGATCGGCATCCACATCGCGATCACCTTGCCGGGTACGGACGTCGACATCATCGCGGCGACCACGCCGGTCGACACCATCCAGTTGCACATCACGCCGCGCACGAACAGCGTGAGCATACCGGCGGCGCCGTGCGCCGCATAACCCAGCGTGCGTGCTTCGCCGATGCCGCCGATCTTCTGTCCGATTGCGTTCGGCGCTTCCGAGAAGCCGAATGTGAAGATGATCGCCATGAACAGCGCGACCGTCAGCGCGCCCGCGAAATTGCCGAAGAACACGAGCGTCCAGTTGCGGAACACGCCACCCCAGGTCGCGCCGGGCCGGCGATCGATCACCGCGAGCGGCGCGAGCGTGAAGACGCCGGTGAGCAGGTCGAAGCCCAGCAGGTACAGCATGCAGAATCCCACCGGAAACAGCAGCGAACCGGCCAGCGCGTTGCCGGTGTTGATGGTGATGCTGACCGCGAAGGCGGCTGCGAGCGCGAGGATCGCGCCCGCCATGTACGCGCGAATCAGCGTATCGCGGGTCGACATCGACAGCTTCGATTCACCGGCATCGACCATCCTGGTGACGAATTCGTTGGGTGTGAGGTAGGCCATGGTATGCGCTCGCAAAGTTGGACGGGCAAAAAAAAACGCGCCAGGCACTCGCTCGACATGCGAGTGCCTGGCGCGGACGCTGTTATCCACGTGATCGGCCGCCACGGTTCGACATGGCGTGATCGTCAGGCCGCCATTAGCCCGACGAGCGAGATGTTTGCAACTTTCATACCAGTGGCGGGGATATCGCGATGCAAGCCGGCCGGACGCGAGATGCCGGAGGGAAAGGCCGCAGCCGAACGCAGCGAATCGCACTCGCGCGGTGCGAACTGCACTTCGTGCACGCGCTTCGGGCGCCGCCGTGGTGCGTGAAGCGCGGTGCGGTGCGTTCCGGTCAGGTCGTGCCGTCGTCGTGCGGTGTCTCCGGCGCGCTTCGCTGCATACGACGTCGCACGGAAGTCTGCGCGTGCTCGTCGACGAATCGCTCGGGCGACGTCAGCGCGTCTTCCGCGATATCGGCAAGCGGCCGATTGCCGTCCATCGACGCCTTCTGCAGCATCCGATACGCTTCGTCCTCCCGCAGGCTGAAGCGCGTCATCAGCGTATTTTTCGCGCACTGCACGAGCTTTCGCTCGTAGAGCGCTCGACGTGCCGCGTCGAGCTCGACCTCCGCGCCGGCCAGTCGCGCCGATTGCGCCTCCAGCAGGGATTTCAGGCTGGCGAGCGTCCCCGGGTCGGAGCCGGAGAGACGTCCCGGCAGCTCGTGAACCGCCGCGCGCGCCGACAACGGATCGCCGGCAAAGAACTGGGCGAGCGCCTGGATATGCGGGGGCGGATTGTTTCGCAACTGCGCCATCAGGCGCTCGGAGTCGCGCAGCGTTCGGTGCGCGTCGTCGATTCGCGCGTCGCACGTTTCCTGCACCTGCAGCGTCAGTGCAATCTGAAGGTGCCAGAGATCATCGATGCGGGCGCTCGCGGCGTCGAACCATGCTTCGCTCAGGCCGGCATCGAGCGCATCGCCGGCGTGCACCGTGCACAGTACGCGGCGCAGCTTCTCGAGCGCCGCCATGTGCGGCTCCGTCAGGCGGGTTTCCCACCATGCGTTTTGCGCCGTGCTTGCGAAGCTCGCGAAGACTTCGAGACTGCGCTCCTGCGCGGCTATCAGATACAGCAGGCGCTGCTGCTGGTCCGCCGAAAACGAGCCCGCCGCAAACATGTGCGCACCGACGGCGCGTTCCTGTCCCGCTTCTTCCTTGCCCTCGACGACATGGACGAGGGCAATCAGCATGCGCGACACCGACGGATCCGCCCCGCTATCGGCAAACTGGAAAATCAGCTCTACCAGGCCGCCGATCACGGTACTGAAAGCCTGGACCGAATCCGGCGCCGACAGCGCAAGATGGTCGATCTGTTCGCGCAGCACATCCAGCGATTCCAGGTCGAGCAGCACCCAGGCGATCAGCGACAGCAGGCGCGACGTCGAGCCGCGTGCGGGCGTCAGCTCCCGATCCAGGCGCTCGCGCAACTGCGCGACGAGCGGCGCCGATTCGCCGCGCGAAGCCGCGTGTTCGGCGACAAAGCGCTTCCCGCTCGACGCCAGATAGATGCTGGTGGCGCCGCGCTCGCGCTGCAGCGCATGGATCAGGCGGCCGAGCAGGTCGACCAATTCGATCTGCTCGGCCAGCTGGCGCAGCGACGCGATTTCCTGCTGCTTGGCGAGCAGCGCGAATTGCAGGGCAGTGGCGGGCATGGTGAATACTGACCGTAGACAGGGACTCGGTTCAGTGTAGTGCGGACAATATTCGTTATTTTTACGCGTTGGATGTCAAGATTCGTGACGAAGGCGCGGTCCGCAACAAGGCGATCTATCTGGCGCCGTCCGTGGTCATCGACGAACTGACGCGCCAGCCAACAATACGGCGGGCGAATACGTCGATCACGAACGCGACGTAAAGCCAGCCTTGCCACGTCGAAGCGTACGTGAAGTCCGACACCCAGAGCTGATTCGGCCGCTGCGCGTTGAATTGCCGGTTGACCCGGTCAAGCGGGCGCGGTGCGCTCTTGTCGGCGATCGTGGTGCGAATCCGTTTGCCGCGAACCTCACCACGCAGACCTTGCAGCTTCATCAGCCGACCGACCGTGCAGCGCGCGACCACAATGCCCTCGCGGTTCATCTGCTTCCAGACCTTCGGCACGCCATAGACTGCATGTTGGCCTGCCAGACACGCCTGATCTCGGGTTGCAGAATCTCATCGCGTTTCGCGCGGGCGCTGCGTCTGGACGGATCGCGAAGCTGTGCCGCATGGCATCGGCAGCCCGACGGGGCGCTCCGCAAGACCTTGCAGATCGGCTCGCCCCCGAAGGTGTCGCGATGCTGATCGACGAACGCCGTCAGGACTTGAAACGGCGGTCGAGTTCCGCCTGGGCAAAAAACGCGCTCGCAACCTTGCGAATCTCGTTGGCACGACGCAGTTCCTTGACCTCGCGCTCCAGGGCCTTCAGCCGTTCGCGTTCGTCAGTGGTCACGCCATCGCGCTCCCCTGGTCAACCTGATCACGCTTGATCCATTCGTGCAGCGTCTGCGGCGTACACCCAATCATCGGCGCAATCGACTCGACCGCTGCCCACATCGCCGGATGTTCGGCGGCGAAGCGCAGGCGTTAGGTTGCCCAGACAGATGAGTCGTAGCTGCGCAGATGCTGAGCTCCGTCGACTGGACGCGCGAACCGGCCCAAACGGCTTTGCAGGCAAACGTAGCTTTACTTCAACGAAGATCGATACAAGTCAAATACATCTACATCCGCTTGTTCAAGCAAATCTTCAAATTCACTATCCCCGCGCGTGCGGAGGATCTCAAGTTCTGCATCAGAAATAGGGATTCCTTGCAACCAATTGACTTTCTCTCCGCTCTCCAAGTCAAGTTGCTTGAAATGCCCGTCATTCCACAGAAACGGTGCTGTCAGATACAGATGTGGGACTAACGTGTCGCTGTAGCATTCCGCGACATACCCTTCCAGCACGCCCCCTGGCATCACCGCCCACCGTGATCGCATTAGCGCAAAAGCAGCAAACGCAAGCACATTTGGCCAGTGCTCAATATCAGCGGGCATTGCACCACACAACTCAACACGAGTCCCTAACTCCGTCTCGCCGCCAAGAGCAGTCTCAAAGAGACCTATCGTGCTGTAAGACACGAGATCGGGGTCAGGCGAGTCCGCGACTGAGAGTACGTCGACCGCCATGGGCAAGTCATCGTGCAGATATTCCAGCACCTTGGGCATGCCGTCGAACACCGACAAGGCGTGCCGCCCCACAGCTTTTCGGCCAGCAGAAATTGGGCCTTTTGTCATGTCACGATTCGAGATGAGCGCTCACGGTTGAAGCACGATGCGTAAACGAGATAGACTAAATCTCTTCAATCACAACATCCGCTTTATTCTTCAGCGCATCATCAAAAGCTTCAATCAACAGATCAAACAAATCGCGCCCCGTACTAGATACAAAGTAATTACCCATCGAAGTAATATCTGAACTAATATCCGCCCCCCAAGGAGGTTGCTTGGTTCGATCTTCATAATCCCATATTACCGAAGAGGGCGGAAAATTATTCAACTCTTCACGAATTTTCTTCAACTCCTCTAGCGCCTGCCCAACGTGCTCCGCTGGCACACGCCCCTCATAAAACTCTTTCGATATAACGGGAAACTTGGTTCCCGGACCGTTGGACTCCAAGAGCCCCCAGATTGTGGAAAAGAACGAGTTAAAAAAGCTCGATGCTCCGACCTCGTCAACTATCGATCCGACTCGTACGCCAACTGACATGTGCTACCTCAATATGGTAATGTTACTTGGCTGAATTATACCGTTACTGCGCGTGGAGATTGACTGAATAACGTTTTGCAGCTCACCACGACTGACTACTTGACCACGAATATCTACAAAAAGCGATTGGACGGTATCCGGAGGCAATTGTTGCGCACGATAGATCGCCTGATTCGATACGTTATCGATCAATCGTTCCTGGCCTGCGGGCGTCTCAATATTGTAGTTCTTCACTTCAACGCTCGAACCATCTTTATACCAGTCAGGACGTGTGCTTCCTTTGGTGCCATAGGGAACCTCTTTCCCGTCCTTGAAGGACCTTTGTTCTTTGTATCCTTGCCCGAGTTTCTTCCCTACATCCTTCTCACTCTGCCTCCAAGACGGCCTCTTAGGCTTGGCTTGGACTTTCAGTCCATCTCCCGCAGGTTTTGCGTTGGCCTCCCCTGCGGCTTTCGCTGCATCAGCGGTCGCCTCGGTTGTCTCGCCTCCCTTCGCCGCCGCACCTCCAATGTCAGAGGCCTTGCCTGCTTGGCCAGCCGCCTCGGCAACCTCGCCAGTCTTCCCAGCCGCGTTCGCAACCTCTCCCGTTTTTCCCGCGACATTTGCAACGTCAGCAAGCTCGCCTGCCTTTCCGGCAACATTCACCGCCTCGCCAACCTTGCCTGCCACATTCCCCGCTTCGCCGACCTTGCCGGCAGCACCAACACCACCAACAAACAATCCGCCGATGTCGACCGCGCCGCGCCCCAGCGCCTCACCATAGTTGCCCTGGCTCCACGCCTCCATATACGGCTTGGTGATGCCATCGACGATCGCGCCAGGATGATCGTAGATCGCCTGCGCCGTCTTTCCGGCTGAGTCCAACGTCTGCGAGTACCCGTGGTAGTCGTATAACCCTGTCAGATCAGACAGACCCTCAGCAGCCTGCGACACTGGCGATAGCTTGGCCGCTCCGACCGCCAGCCCGCCCAAGCCCTTCGCCATGTCCCACACCGCGCCGCCGGCCCCCTTGAAGAACCCGCCAACTTGATGCATGACGCCCTTCTCGGGTGGCGGATTCGCATCCCCCACGACGTTCCCGCTCGCATCCACCGAGCTACCCGGCGCGGGCGCAGTTACGTAAGTGCCCGTACAGTTGCCGGAGTTCATCGTGCACGGGTCACCGTCACGAATAACGGGATGGCCACCCGCGCGAACCGTCGTGCTTCCCTTCGTCGGCTTGGTCTCGCCTCCCACCGTGCCGGAACGTACCCCATCGGCTGAGCCCGCTTCGTCGCCCGTACATGTCGGGACCACGCTCTGATCGAGCACGTACGCCGGCTTGCCGTTGAATCGCACGCTCGGCACGACGCCCGACGACCCGCTCAGATCCGACACGACCTGATAGGGTACCGGTGGTGTCGAGCTGCCCATCGGAGTCTTGCACACATCGGGCGTGCTACTCACGGCCTTGAAGCTGCCGTCCTGCCTCGACGCAATCCGATTGCCCTTGGAGAAGTGATCGGACGGCTGCGCCTGATCCTGCGGCTTATAGACGCCCGTTTCAAAGCGCCTCTGGACTGACTTCCCCGCTTCATCGAATATATCGCGCAGGTCCGGGCGATCGCTCCACGGATTCGGCGTATTCCACAAAGAGTCGAGATTTTTTACTGCGTCACGAGCCTGCTCCACACTCTGGATGTTGAAATGCTCCCGAAAAACGTCACCCGCATCTCCGGTGATGGTGACCGTTAGTGGTTCAGCCATGCCGCACCTCCGCCGGATCGACCGCGTTACCCGACGATGTCGCGGCAAGCCGCTCCAGCCCCGCCCGGTCGACAAACCTTGCCTCGAAGCGCTGCGCACGCACTGATTTCATCAGCGTTGCGCGCCACGCCAACGTCACCACGGGGTTCGCTGCGTCCGACACATCAACTGACAACGTATCGAGCAGCAGCGGCGCGAACTTGAGCGACTGGTCGGTGTAGACCCATCCCATCGGTAGATGGCCTGGCAAGGCGATGCGCAGGATCGTATTGCCCCGCTCGCCGACGGTCGATCCGGGCGTGCCAACTGGAACAAGATTCGTCAGCACGATCGTCTCGTCACCCTTCAGGTGCGGCACCTGCATCTGTGGGTGCGCGCCATTCCAGTACCTGAACTGAAAATCGTCCGGCAAGCCCGGATGGCGCTCAGCGAGCCACTGGTCATCGTACGTGCCAGCAAGCTCACGCCTCGATTTCCACGCCTTCCCGACGATACCGACGCCAGCCGGATGCAGCGACGGAGGCGCCTGCCCATTCACAGCTGCGAGCCACGCTTGTATCGAGATGGGTTCGCTGCTGGCTTCGATCTGCGGAGCAGCGACCCGCTGCAGCTTCGTCGCATCAAGGAACCAACGTTCAGCAAATCCCAGACCGATCGGATTGTTTTCGCAGGCCGTATGCGCCACCGGGACGTTATCTTGATCGGGATGCGCAGCCTGCTGCTTGTCATCGAGCCGAGATGCCTTCGGCACACGTTTCGCAGCCGGATCCTGCGCGTCGATCCGACACTGCCCGCCCCATGCGTATTCGTAACGCATAGGCAGCGCTGCGATTGGCTCAGGCGGCGTCAACCACCAGTCGATGGGACGCACGATGCCGAGCGAGGCGATCTTCACGAGTCGGTTCATGCTTCGACCAAACGTCGATCGTCGAGCAAAGTACCTTGGGCCGGTCACGAACAACCTACGATCTAGCAGGACTTTCGTCGTCGGCACACCCGTGTCGTTGTTGGATCGCATGGGTGCCGACACAATTCGAATGCCCGCTGCGAATCGCGGCAACGATCGCCCCTGCGGCGCATAGGCCGTCCCGTTGATGAGTACATCGCAAAGCGGTTTATACGGCGCGAGATCGCTTTCCTCTGCCACGCTGGACTGATTCGGCTCGCCGTGGAAACGATCTGATGTCGCGAGCGGTCTCTGCTCCTGCGCAAGCATCAACACGCCGTCTCGCAGCTCGAAAGTCTGGCGCAAGACAACGGTATGGAACGATGCGCCGTCCGGCGCAAACGACTCGAACGCCAATGCAGGAAAAGGCGTGTGATTGGAGAACTCCATCGCCGCTCCCGTCAATTGACGTCAACATCCTTGCCGTTGATCTGCACCGGCCCTGAGCCCTCGATTAGCAGTTGCGTGCCGCGCAGCGTGATGTGTCCGTTGCTCTCCATAATGAGCACCGAGCTACCGGTCTTGAGCTCGATACGGTCGCCAGCCGTGATCGTGTACGTCTTGCCGACCATCGTGGTCTTCGACAGGCCGACTTCTTCAGCGCTAGCCAGCCCCGCCGATGTGTTCACTGCGCCGGCCACTGTCACCTGATAGCCGCCGCCCACGGTCAGTGCTTTTGCAAGCCCCACCGTCTCCGTCGACGTCAGCGCAATCAGGAGATTCTCCATCCCTTGGATGGTCTCATTCCGGTTGCCACCGACCGTCAGCGTCTCGTTGTTACCAACGGTCTCGGTGCGATCCACCCCAACGTGAATCGTCTCGTTGTTGTCGACCGTTTCCGTACGATCGTGGCCGACGTGCACCGTCTCATCGTGATCGATGTTCTTGGTGCGGTCGTTACCTACCCAATGCGATTCATCGTGCTCGACCTCGATGCGCTGATCCTTCTCGGCGTGTAGCCACACCTCTTCCTCGCCCTTCTTGTCCTCGAAGCGAATCGCATTGGCCGTATTGACGTTACCGGTCTTGGTCGAGCGCGTCAGAATCCCGCTCTGTGTCGCGTTGGCTGGCAACGCCCACGGCGGCATGTTCTGCGAGTTGTAAACGCGCGACGTCACGAGGGGACGGTCCGGATTTCCATCAAGGAAACTCACGACCACCTCATCCCCGATTCGCGGGATCTGAATCATCCCGAAACCGCTACCCGCCCACGGCTGGCTCACGCGCACCCAGCAGGAACTCCCTTGGTCACGTTTGCCGAGACGATCCCAGTGGAACTGCACCTTCACCCGGCCGAGACTATCCGTATAAATCTCCTCGCCTTTCGGACCCACGACGATTGCCGTCTGCGGCCCGACGATCGTCGGACGCTCGCCCTCGAATGCCGGACGGTACGGAATTTTCTTGCGAATGCAGGTGAAGCTGCATGAATACGCAGAAGTCCCCTCGCCAGGCTCGTAGTTGTTCGTGCCTGTGTGCGACACAGTCAGCAACAGGAATTGCCGGTCTTCCTGTTTGGTACTGGCGTGATCGTAGTGGTCGTCCAGCTCGAAGTATCGGCACGGCATCATCCGCCGGCCCGTCGTCACCCCGACGAACGTTTTGCTGTGTGCAGCCAGCGCTTCCGTCCGGAAGCGCGCGAGCTCTTCGCCCCGATCACTGTCAGCGAAACCATGCTCGCCGAGGTAGTCGTAGATCTCGTAGGACGGTACGTCGCCTTGATTGACTTCCGTGCCGCCCGACACGAATCGCCGGGCATGAGGAATTTTGTAGTCGAACGTTTTCAGTCCGACCGTGTCCGGTGCAAGCTGACGCTGTGCTTGAAATGACGTGATGACGGCGAGATTGTCCATCGCCTCGCCCTGATTGTATTGCAGCGATGGACTGCGCCCGTCGATCGGCTTCGCGGTCACCGAGTTATCGGCGATGATCAGCTTGTGCCCATCCTTCGCATGCTCGAAGTAATAGAACAAGCCATCCTCTCGCATCAGCCGTTCGACGAAAGCAAGATCCGTCTCACGGTACTGCGTGCAATAGCTGCGATTCTGCGTTCCTTTCGACAGACGGAACTCAAACGATGCCAGCTTGCCGTACTCGCGAAACACGCGGGAAAGAATCGCCTCCGTATTCTCTTCCTGAAAGATCCGAATGTCCTGTCGGCGAGAAAGCATCCAGAGCCACGGCAGGATCGTTGCGCTGTACATCGCAAAACCGCCATCGGTATCCAGATGCGAAAACGCCGCGACGTATCCGTGGAAGTAACGCTCTTCCGAGCTGGCGAGCGCATCGGTCAACTGCAACGTGATTGTCACAGGTTGGCCGATCAACTTCTTCAGCTCGATATTCTTGTCTTGCGACGCGAGCCGGACATGCATCTCGAAATTCTGAGATAACCCCTCGGTACAATGGAAATCGACAAGCACGAGATCCGATCGACCTTTCAATGGCGTTTCAATCGTAAACAGGCGATTGCTCTGGAGCCGGAAGAAGCTCGCAATTTCGGACATTTGCATATATAGCCTCGGAATCTCTCAGCAGAGGGGCAATTTTTTGTCGGCGCGGCCATTTTAATATGCCTGCGCGCCATTTTGACTAGATGTCGGCTCCGGAAAACAGGGACCGATTATCGCGGATTATTGAATATTGCAGCGAATGGACCATCTGCTGTCACATTACGAACGTGAAGTCGGATTGCTTGCACGCAGTCTGGCGGACTTTGCTCGACGCTTTCCGAAGATTGCAGCACGCCTGGGCATGTCTGGTGGCCACGTCGAAGACCTGCACGTCGACCGAATGGTACAGACGTTCGCGCTGCTAGCGGCTCGTGTCGATGCGAAGCTTGATGACGATTACCCGCAATTCACCGAGGCACTTCTCGAAATTGCCTATCCGCAGTATCTGCGCACGGTCCCGTCATGCGCGGTTGCCTCGTTCGACCCATCGGTTCTGTTCGGTCAGCTTACCGAACCGCTGACGATAGCGCGCGGCACGATGCTGGACGCCAATGCCGCACCGTGCCGCTTCCGTACACTCTACGACGTCACGTTATCGCCGTTGCGTATCTACTCGGCACGCTATTCATCAGCGACGCTCGCGCCAGCAGCGGCGCGCATCCCGACAGAAGTGACGGGGATCATTTCGATTACCTTTACAAGCGAATCCGCGTCGCAAGCATTCGATGACGCCATTCCGTCCACCCCAGTGCGGGTACATCTGTCCGGAGAGCGGCCGCTCGTCGCCGCGCTTTCCGATACGCTGTTGCTTCGTGCATCGGCCGCCTACGTGGAGGTGGACGAAAGCGGACGCTGGACCCGCTTGTCGAAAGCCCCCATTGAGGCGGCCGGCTTTGCCGATGACGAGCGATTGTTGCCGAACCAAGACGATACAAGCGCACAATCGTTCAGGCATCTGATCGAGTATTTTGCCTTCCCCGAGAAGTTTGATTTCGTCGACATCGACCTGGGTCGAATGCGTCGCGCCGCGCGCGCCGAAGCAGCTCGACGACTGACGCTTCACGTCGCCGTGCAAGGCACCGCCCATGATTCCGGCACCGCTCAGATCCTGGCAACGCTGAACACCAGCACGTTCCGATTGTTTTGCACACCGGTCGTCAACCTGTTCGAACGCGCGGCAACGCCTATCCAGCTAACCAGTCACGATGCCACCTATCCGATCACGCCGACCCCGTTGGCAACCGGCATTCCGCTGAGCGTCTACTCGGTTGAGGCCGTGTATCTGGGCGAGCGTACGAAGTCGGGCGAAGACAAGGCCGCCATCGCTTCACATGCGGCACCGCGCACGCAGGTGTGGCCGTATCGTGCATTCAGTCACGCGCGGCCCATGGATTCGTCCGCCATCTATTGGCTGGCCTACCGAGATCCGGAGGCCATGCCGGACGGCGCGCTGGCGGAATCGCAACTGGCGTTGGTCGACTTAAAGGGTCAAACCGCTCATCCGCGACACCCTCAGGTCGATGTCGATGTCCTGGCAACCAACGGAGCAATGCCGTCCCGGTTGCCGATCGGGGCCCCCGATAGCGATCTTCTGTACGAGGGTTCGGCATTGGCGTGCCCGATCATGCTGCTCTCCCGCCCCACCTTGCCGGCTGCCTTGCCGCGGGGCGGTGCACTTTGGCGCGTCCTGTCGGCACTGGCGCCGCATCCGCTCGACCTGACGCGGACCGGACTACCCGCGCTGAAGGAGTTTCTCCGTTTCCATGCTCCGCGTTCCAGCGTGGTTGCCCAACGCTGCATCGACGCGATCGCATCTCTCGACTGCAAACCAGCGATCAGGTGGATGTCTCTCGACAATCACTTCCCGTCATTTGTTCGCGGTGTGGAGATCCTGCTTTCGTTCTCCGAGGCGGCGACACGAGATGTCAGCCTGCATCGGTTCTCGGCTGTCATGGACCGATTCTTCGGCCCGTACGCTTGTATGTTCAGTACTGACCAGTACGGTAAAGTCTGGTGGTAGCCAGACGAGACCGTGCAGTTTGCCCCGCGCTTGGGTGTTGGAGCCCGTGACTGAGTACAAAACGCACGGTTGCCGTGCTG